>NZ_JBFWLF010000035.1:0-23016 GCF_050252275.1 Citrobacter sp.
CAGTGCGATGGTATAGACGATATCGTCTACCAGCGCGCCACGAGACAGGTCGTTCACTGGCTTGCGCATACCCTGCAGCATCGGCCCGATGGAGATCAGGTCGGCAGAACGCTGTACCGCTTTGTAAGTGGTGTTACCGGTGTTCAGATCCGGGAAGATGAACACGGTAGCGCGACCCGCAACCGGAGAGTTCGGCGCTTTGGATTTTGCCACGTCAGCCATCACGGCGGCATCGTACTGCAGCGGACCGTCGATCATCAGGTCAGGACGTTTTTCCTGTGCAAGACGAGTTGCTTCACGCACTTTCTCAACGTCGCTACCCGCACCAGAGGTGCCGGTGGAGTAGGAGAGCATTGCGACGCGCGGTTCGATACCAAAGGCAATGGCAGAGTCGGCAGACTGGATAGCGATTTCAGCCAGCTGTTCTGCGGTCGGATCCGGGTTGATCGCGCAGTCGCCGTAAACGTAAACCTGTTCTGGCAGCAGCATGAAGAAGACGGAGGAAACCAGTGAACTGCCTGGCGCAGTTTTGATAAGCTGCAGCGGCGGACGAATGGTGTTAGCCGTGGTGTGAACAGCGCCTGATACCAGACCGTCAACTTCGTCTTGTTCCAGCATCAGCGTACCGAGCACCACGTTGTCTTCCAGCTGTTCGCGGGCAACGGTTTCGGTCATTCCTTTGCTCTTACGCAGTTCAACCAGACGCGCGACATAGCTTTCGCGAACCACTTCCGGGTCCACGATTTCGATGCCAGCGCCTAGCTCAACGCCCTGAGAGGCCGCAACGCGGTTGATCTCTTCCGGGTTACCCAGCAGTACGCAGGTTGCGATACCACGTTCAGCACAGATGGCTGCCGCTTTCACGGTACGCGGTTCGTCGCCTTCTGGCAGCACAACGCGTTTACCGGCTTTACGCGCCAGTTCGGTCAGCTGATAGCGGAAGGCTGGAGGAGACAGACGACGGCTACGCTCAGAGGTCGCGGTCAGGGACTCGATCCAGTCAGCGTTGATGTAGTTCGCCACGTATTCCTGAACTTTCTCGATGCGTGCGTGATCGTCAACCGGCACTTCCAGGTTGAAGCTCTGCAGGCTCAGAGAAGTTTGCCAGGTGTTGGTGTTCACCATGAATACCGGCAGGCCGGTAGCGAAAGCGCGTTCACACAGTTTAGAGATGCGCGCATCCATTTCGTAGCCACCGGTCAGCAGCAGGGCGCCGATTTCAACGCCATTCATCGCGGCCAGACACGCGGCAACCAGCACGTCCGGACGGTCAGCGGAGGTGACCAGCAGGGAACCGGCGCGGAAGTGTTCCAGCATGTGCGGAATGCTACGCGCACAGAAGGTGACAGACTTCACGCGACGCGTATTGATGTCGCCTTCGTTGACGATGGTGGCATTCAGGTGGCGCGCCATATCGATCGCACGGGTCGCGATCAGCTCAAAGCTCCACGGCACTGCGCCGAGAACCGGCAGTGGGCTGCTTGCGGTGAGCTGTGCCGGATCGACTTTTACGACCTGCGCTTTGGAAGAGTCGTCGAAAATCTCAGACAGATCCGGACGGGTACGACCTTGTTCATCAACCGGAGCGTTCAGTTTGTTCACGATAACGCCGGTGATGTTGGTGTTTTTTGCGCCGCCGAAGCTGCTGCGAGTCAGTTCAATACGCTCGTTCAACTGTTCCGGCGTATCGGTGCCCTGAGACATGACGAAGACGATTTCCGCGTTCAGCGTTTTAGCGATTTCGTAGTTCAGAGACTGCGCGAACTGGTGTTTACGGGTTGGGACCAGGCCTTCAACCAGTACCACTTCTGCGTCTTTGGTGTTCGCATGGTAGTTTGCGATGATCTCTTCCATCAGCACATCTTTCTGATTGCTGGACAGCAGAGACTCTACGTGGCTCATCTTCAGCGGTTCAGCTGCGGTGACAGAAGAGTTTGCACGAACGATAGCGGTGGTCTGGTCTGGCGCATCGCCACCAGCGCGTGGCTGGGCGATGGGCTTAAAGACACTCAGACGAACGCCTTTGCGTTCCATAGCACGGATGACGCCGAGGCTGACGCTGGTCAGGCCGACGCTGGTTCCGGTAGGGATCAGCATAATAATACGGGACACGGTTTATCCTCTTTCGTTACCGCCCGTTGGGCGGGTTACAAAACAGCACCGCCAGCTTAGCTGGCGGTGTGATATCAGGCAGTCAGACGGCTCGCGTCTTGCGCGATAACCAGTTCTTCGTTGGTTGGGATCACCACCGCAGGACGGGTACCTTCTTTGTTGATGAAACCAGATTTGCCGAAACGGGCAGCCAGGTTACGTTCATGATCAACTTCAAAGCCCAGCACGCCCAGTTTACCCAAGGACAGCTCGCGAACCATGGCCGCGTTCTCACCGATACCGCCGGTGAAGACAACGGCGTCCAGACGACCGTCCATCAGCGCCGTGTAGGAACCGATGTACTTCGCCAGACGGTGGCAGTAAACGTCCATTGCACGTTTCGCGTCTTCTTTGGTGGTGTAGTTGTCTTCAACATAACGGCAGTCGCTGGTCACTTCGGTCAGACCCAGCAGGCCGGATTCTTTGGTCAGCATCTTGTTGATCTGATCAACGCTCATGCCCAGCGTGTCGTGCAGGTGGAAAATGATTGCCGGGTCGATGTCACCAGAGCGGGTACCCATCACCAGACCTTCCAGCGGGGTCAGGCCCATAGAGGTATCAACACATTTACCATTGCGGATAGCAGAAACAGAACCCCCGTTGCCCAGGTGGCACGTGATGATGTTCAGCTCTTCTACCGGTTTGTTCAGCATTTTTGCCGCTTCCTGGGTAACGAAGAAGTGGCTGGTACCGTGCGCGCCATAACGACGAACGCCGTGTTCTTTGTACAGGCTGTACGGCAGGGCATAGAGGTAAGACTCTTCCGGCATGGTTTGATGGAACGCGGTGTCAAACACAGCCACGTTTTTGTCTTTCAACTGCGGGAAGGATTTCAGTGCTTCTGCAATCCCGATCAGGTGAGCCGGGTTATGCAGCGGTGCGAAAGAGGCAGAATCTTTGATGCCCTGAATAACAGAGTCATCGATAACCACGGAGCTGGTATACTTCTCGCCGCCGTGTACGATACGGTGACCGATTGCAGTCAACTGCGCAGACAGTTCTGGTTTTTGTGCCAGAATAGTATTAACGATAAAGTTCAGCGCTTCACTGTGAGCGGCGCCTGCACCTAAAGCCGCTTCTTGTTTACCGCCGTCCATTTTCCATTTGATACGTGCTTCAGGGAGATGGAAACATTCGGCTAAACCAGAAAGGTACTCTTCACCGTTAACTGCATCGATGATTGCAAATTTCAGTGAGGAGCTACCGCAGTTCAGAACCAGTACTAACTTACTCGACATGGAAGTACCTATTATTGATACGTGGCTAAAAAAACGTCAGGGAGCCATAGAGCGTAGCGCAGTGTGACGCTGACATTTATGATTAACATCATGCCAGTTGTCTTTTTTGGCATGATGGAAGAAATACCTTTGAGTCTATGCCATTTTGCGTATTTTTCAGCCAATGGCATACTATATGTAAATTTGACGACTCAATGATTTTGGACTACAGGCCTTTTACAGGCCGCTACAGGATACCCGATAGTGGGTATCAATGACAAAATGTTTTGAACGTTGTCCCGTATAGTTGTTGTTTTGCACAAATATTTGAAATTTTATATGTGAAGTTGAGGTAAGCCATGTCGACGCCGGATCATCGCTCCGTAAATTTTTTTAGCCTTTTTCGTCGGGGGCAACATTACTCAAAGACGTGGCCAATGGAAAAGCGCCTTGCACCCGTCTTTGTTGAGAACCGCGTGATTCGGATGACACGTTACGCTATTCGCTTTATGCCGCCGATCGCTATCTTTACCCTGTGCTGGCAGATAGCACTGGGCGGCCAGTTAGGGCCTGCCGTCGCCACCGCGTTGTTCGCGCTCAGCCTGCCGATGCAGGGGCTGTGGTGGTTAGGGAAGCGTTCCGTCACGCCGCTGCCGCCCTCGATCCTGAACTGGTTTTATGAAGTCAGAGGCAAATTACAGGAGGCGGGGCAAGCGCTCTCCCCGGTTGAAGGGAAGCCGGATTACCAGGCGTTAGCTGACACGCTTAAGCGTGCCTTCAAACAACTGGATAAAACTTTCCTTGATGATTTGTAATTGCCCCCTGATTACGCATATAAAAGAAGGCATATTAATGCCTTCTTTTTTTTCACCGTTGTAGAGTGATACAGGAGTCCCAAATGGAAATGACCAACGCTCAACGTCTTATTTTGTCTAATCAATACAAAATGATGACTATGCTCGATCCGACTAACGCCGAGCGTTATCGTCGTCTGCAGACGATCATTGAACGCGGTTACGGTCTGCAGATGCGCGAACTGGATCGGGAATTTGGCGAGCTGAAAGAGGAAACCTGTCGTACGGTTATCGACATCATGGAGATGTATCACGCTCTGCATGTCTCCTGGGCCAACCTGAAAGATGCGCAAAGTATTGATGAACGTCGGGTAACCTTCCTGGGCTTTGATGCCGCAACGGAAGCGCGCTATCTCGGTTATGTTCGCTTTATGGTGAATGTGGAAGGACGTTACACCCATTTTGATGCCGGCACGCACGGTTTCAACGCGCAGACCCCAATGTGGGAAAAATACCAGCGGATGTTAAGCGCGTGGCATGCCTGCCCGCGTCAGTATCATTTGAGCGCCAACGAAATCAACCAAATCATCAATGCCTGAGGAGGTGAACGTGCAATGCAAGGGCTTTCTGTTTGACCTGGATGGAACGCTGGTTGACTCGTTACCTGCTGTGGAACGTGCATGGTGTAACTGGGCCGATCGTTTTGGGCTGACGCATGACGAAGTGTTAAGTTTTGTTCATGGCAAGCAGGCGATTACCTCTTTGCGCCATTTCATGGTGGGCAAACCTGAGGCGGAAATCGCTGCGGAGTTTACGCGTCTGGAGCAAATAGAAGCGACAGAAACGGCGGGCATCACCGCGCTGCCTGGCGCGGTTGCGCTGCTTAACTATCTGAACAAGGCCGGGATCCCGTGGGCGATTGTGACATCAGGGTCGATGCCGGTTGCGCGCGCACGTCACCAGGTGGCCAACCTGCCAGCCCCGGAGGTTTTCGTGACCGCAGAGCGGGTCAAACGTGGTAAGCCGGAGCCGGATGCTTATCTGCTCGGCGCGCAACTGCTCGGTTTAGCGCCGCACGAATGTGCGGTGGTGGAGGATGCCCCTGCGGGCGTGCTCTCGGGACTGGCCGCAGGTTGCCATGTTATCGCAGTAAATGCCCCGGCGGATACGCCGCGTCTGGATGAGGTCGATTTCACCCTGACCAGCCTGGAGCAGCTTTCGGTGACCAAACAACCGAATGGTGATGTGGTTGTATTAAGAAATACCTGATCATGATTTAGCCCCGGCTTGTCGGGGCTTTTTTATGGCAGAATCATTCCATCTTCTCATCTGACAAGGATAGGTTGTGAACGGTGAATTGATCTGGGTTCTATCGCTGTTGGCGATTGCTGTGATTTTGTTTGCGACGGGCAGAGTGCGTATGGACGCGGTAGCTCTGTTTGTCATCGTAGCCTTTGTTCTCAGTGGCACACTGACCCTTACTGAGGCCTTTTCAGGATTCAGTGACCCTAATGTGGTGTTGATTGCCGCGCTGTTTATCATCGGCGACGGGCTGGTACGCACCGGCGTGGCGACCGTCATGGGCACCTGGCTGGTGAAAATGGCGGGCAGTAGCGAAATCAAAATGCTGGTCCTGCTGATGCTGACCGTTGCCGGACTGGGCGCGTTTATGAGTTCAACCGGCGTCGTTGCTATCTTTATTCCCGTGGTACTCAGCGTCTCGATGCGTATGCAAACGTCGCCGTCGCGCCTGATGATGCCGCTCAGTTTCGCCGGGCTTATCAGCGGCATGATGACGCTGGTGGCCACCCCGCCCAACCTGGTCGTTAACAGTGAATTGTTGCGCGAAGGCTATGCCGGTTTCAGCTTCTTCAGCGTCACGCCTATCGGCCTCGTCGTGCTGGTGCTGGGCATTATCTATATGCTGCTGATGCGCTTTATGCTCAAAGGCGACAATCCACAACAGCAGCGAGATAGCTGGAAACGTCGCACCTTTCGCGATCTGATCAAAGAATATCGCCTGACAGGGCGCGCGCGTCGACTGGCGATTCGTCCGGGGTCACCGATGATCGGTCAGCGCCTCGACGATCTTAAACTGCGTGAGCGCTATGGCGCCAACGTGATCGGCGTCGAACGCTGGCGGCGTTTTCGGCGGGTGATCGTAAACGTGAATGGGGTATCGGAGTTTCGCGCCCGTGACGTGTTACTGATTGACATGTCCGCCGCTGATGTCGATCTCCGTGAATTTTGTAGCGAGCAATTGCTGGAGCCAATGGTGCTGCGTGGGGAGTATTTCTCTGACCAGGCGCTGGATGTGGGAATGGCGGAAATCTCGCTGATCCCGGAATCGGAGTTGATTGGCAAGTCGGTGCGGGAAATCGGTTTTCGTACCCGCTATGGGCTGAATGTGGTTGGCCTGAAACGTGACGGCGTGGCGATCGAAGGTTCGCTTGCCGATGAGCCGCTGCTGATGGGCGATATTATCCTGGTCGTCGGTAACTGGAAACTGATCGGGATGCTGGCAAAGCAGGGGCGAGATTTTGTCGCACTGAACCTGCCAGAAGAGGTGAGCGAAGCTTCCCCGGCGCACAGCCAGGCCCCGCACGCGATTTTCTGTCTGGTGCTGATGGTTGCGCTGATGCTGACTGACGAAATTCCTAATCCCATCGCGGCGATTATTGCCTGTCTGCTGATGGGGAAATTTCGCTGTATTGATGCCGAAAGCGCCTACAAAGCCATTCACTGGCCCAGTATCATTTTGATTGTCGGCATGATGCCTTTTGCGCTGGCGCTGCAAAAAACCGGTGGTGTGGATCTGGTCGTGAAAGGATTGATGGACGTGGGCGGCGGTTATGGCCCGTACATGATGCTGGGCTGTCTGTTTGCGCTGTGCGCGACCATTGGTCTGTTTATCTCGAATACCGCGACGGCGGTATTAATGGCGCCGATTGCGTTGGCGGCGGCGAAGTCGATGGGCGTTTCTCCCTATCCCTTTGCGATGGTGATCGCGATGGCGGCCTCGGCGGCCTTTATGACGCCGGTTTCATCACCGGTCAACACGCTGGTGTTAGGACCAGGGAATTACAGCTTTAGCGATTTTATTAAGCTGGGCGTACCGTTCACCATTATCGTTATGGCGGTATGCGTGGTGATGATCCCGATGTTGTTTCCGTTTTAATGTTGTTGTGCCGCATTGCCGCATTGCCGGATGGTGCTGACGCGCATCCGGCAAATCGTTACAGCGGAGAGTCCTGGCTAATTTCATCGAGAGACAGGTGAAAACTGGGGACGAAGACTTCCATAAAGTAATCCATCTCCGGGCTGCGGCGTGACTCCAGCGTTTTTTCCAGTCGCGTCTTTGCCAGCAGGAATTCATTATTCCCTGCCGACAACTCTTCCAGACACTTCAGATACGCACACAGCGCATCGGCCTGTTTCACAATCGACTTTTCTTCTTCGCTATATGCATGCTCATCAATCAGCGGGGCAAAAATATCCCGCAGCTCATCGGGCACCATATCGACCAGTTTCTGCTGAGCGATTTTCTCAATAGCCTTATATTCCTGGGCGATTTGCGAATTGAAATATTTTACCGGCGTGGGCAGATCCCCGGTCAGCACTTCTGACGCATCGTGATACATCGCCAACAGCGCAATGCGTTCGGCATTAACCTGACCGGCAAACTTACGGTTTTTGATCGCCGCCAGCGCGTGGGCCACCATCGCGACCTGGAGACTGTGCTCAGAGACGTTTTCTGTGCGCACATTGCGCATTAAAGGCCAGCGGTTAATGAGTTTGAGGCGGGAGAGGTGGGCAAAAAAATGGCTCTGCTTCATAGTGACCTTTTCATGATGACAACCTGGAGGTCATTGTGCGCAGAGAAGGCCGCCGGATGCAAATGCTCGTCATACTTCACGTTGCAGGACAAAACACCCTGGGTGTTTTGTCCTGCAACGCATTTTGGATTAAAGCTGGTGATATCCCGACAGGAAACGTGCAAATTTGCTCAGCGACATCTCTATGTCGTCGATGCGGGGCAGGGTGACGATGCGCACGTGATCCGGCCACGGCCAGTTAAATGCCGTCCCCTGAACCAGCAGGACTTTTTCCTGTAACAGAAAATCGAGCACCATTTTCTGGTCGTCATGAATATTGAAGCGCTTCGCGTCAATTTTCGGGAACATATACAGCGCACCACGCGGCTTCACGCAGGAGACGCCCGGAATATCGTTGATCAATTCCCAGGCGCGATTGCGCTGCTCATACAGACGACCGCCGGGCATGATGAATTCACTGATACTCTGGTAACCGCCCAGCGCCGTCTGAATGGCATGCTGTGCCGGCACGTTGGCGCAAAGACGCATCGATGCCAGCATTTCCAGCCCTTCGATATAACCTTTCGCATGCTTCTTCGGCCCGTTGAGAACCATCCAGCCCTGGCGGAAACCGGCCACGCGATAGGTTTTGGACAGGCCGTTAAAGGTCACGGTCAGTAGATCCGGTGCCATTGCGGCGATGGAATGGTGCTCGGCGTCGTCATACAGGATCTTATCGTAGATCTCATCGGCAAAAATAATGAGATCATTCTGCCGCGCGATCTCGACGATCTCCATCAACAGCTCTTTGGAATAAACCGCGCCGGTCGGGTTGTTCGGGTTAATGATGACGATCCCACGGGTACGCGGCGTGATTTTGGCGCGGATGTCATCAAGGTCCGGGAACCAGTCGGATGATTCATCGCACAGGTAATGCACCGCATTGCCGCCAGAGAGCGCGACCGCCGCCGTCCACAGCGGATAATCCGGCGCGGGCACCAGCATTTCGTCCCCACTGTTCAGTAATGCCTGCATCGCCTGCACGATCAGCTCTGAAACGCCATTACCGATGTAGATATCTTCGACGGTGACGTCACGCATGCCACGCGCCTGATAGTGCTGCATGATGGCTTTACGCGCGGAATAGAGGCCTTTGGAATCGGAATAACCTTGTGCAGTAGGCAGATTACGGATGACATCCACCAGAATTTCATCGGGGGCGTCAAAGCCAAAAGGGGCGGGGTTACCAATGTTCAGTTTCAGAACCTTATTGCCTTCTTCTTCAAGGCGTTTCGCTTCCTTCAGAACAGGACCGCGGATGTCATAACAGACGTTATCTAATTTGCTGGATTTCTCAATGGGGGACATGAACCTTGACCTTTATGCTGTTATCACCACTTCCTGCCGTGGAAGTCAGTTTGGAACAATGTACTCCCCCAGCGGGGCGTTTTGAAGGCTTTGCAGAAGAAGATTTTGCTGAATGGTGATGTACTATTGTGCTGTTATTGACTGATTTTTACGGAATTTATAGAGATAAGAATAGGTTATTCAATTTTTTATAGCATGATATTGCGATTTTTACGTTCGCGGGTGGCCGATTCTCTTGTATACAAAAAGGTTCAGCGCCCGTGAAATTTCGGGGAGAATTCTGACGTCATTTAATAATTCGTAAATACTGAAAGATTAATCACTGCCCGTGTTATCGGGATGTACGGGAACCCTGGCGGTGTAAATCTAATGTTAAGCAGGATTTATGAATGACCTGGAATCTCATTAATTATTATTTAATAATTAAAAAGGCTTTACGCAAGGCGCGAATAATAGCGAGTTGATTTGAGAAACATAACAAAACTTTGCATCAGATCATTCGCATTAAAGCTTATAAATAAAAAGGTTTTAGGTTAAGATACGCATGATGAAATGACATGTGGCCGCATGATTTGTTAATATCCCGAATGGGTTTTTGTGGCTAACTTACTGCCATGTATGCTTATTTCTCGTTGATGTATGCCCGGTTCCATTCTTTACATTTACACTTTTTACATCCAGAAAATGGCAGAAATCTACATAGGCTTTAATAGGTCAGCCCGTTCTTAACGAAATAACCTGAGAGTTCGCGTAAGGTATTATTACGTAAGAAAGAGGGTAGCATTTCGCCAGTCACATGATATACCTATTTACTTTCACCTGCTGTCAGCGGGTGACTCTGCTAAGGAAGCGCATTACAAACGGAATTGCTTGATTTTGTATGCACAGCATTAACAAGCTCAGTATGAGCCGCCAGTAAGTGAAAAATTATGATAAATGCAAATCGTCCGATAATTAACCTCGACCTCGATCTGCTGAGAACATTTGTTGCTGTTGCCGATCTGAACACATTTGCAGCAGCGGCTGCAGCAGTGTGTCGTACTCAGTCTGCGGTGAGCCAACAGATGCAGCGCCTCGAACAGCTCGTGGGAAAAGAACTCTTCGCTCGTCACGGTCGTAACAAACTGTTGACTGAACACGGCATTCAGCTTTTGGGTTACGCCAGAAAAATCCTACGTTTCAATGATGAGGCCTGCTCATCATTGATGTTCAGCAATCTTCAGGGAGTATTAACTATCGGGGCTTCGGATGAATCCGCCGATACGATACTGCCTTTCCTCCTGAATCGCATTAGCTCGGTTTATCCGAAGCTTGCGCTGGATGTCAGAGTGAAGCGAAATGCCTTCATGCTCGATATGCTGAAATCGCAAGAGGTGGATCTGATCGTCACCACTAACCGTCCCGGACCGTTTGAAAGCCTGACGCTGCGTACCTCGCCGACACACTGGTATTGTGCCGCAGAGTATGTGCTGCAAAAGGGCGAACCGGTTCCGCTGGTATTGTTGGATGATCCCAGTCCGTTCCGTGATGTGGTCCTTGCCACCCTGAATGCGGCGAACATCCCCTGGCGACTGGCCTATGTGGCGTCGACATTGCCGGCCGTGCGCGCGGCGGTGAAAGCTGGTCTTGGCGTGACGGCGCGTCCGGTAGAAATGATGAGTCCGGATCTACGCGTGCTGGGGGCAGTTGACGGATTACCGCCGTTGCCGGACACCGAATACCTGCTGTGCCGTGACCCGGCCTCGAAGAACGATCTGGCGCAGGTTATCTATCAGGCGATGGATACCTGGCAGAATCCGTGGCAGTACAGCCCGATTACCCCTGAAGGGGGAGATGATTCCGTGCTGGTCCAGGGAGACTATGAGTAACGGGTCACAAAAAAAGCATTAAAAAGGGCAAGTGTAAAAAAGAGCCACTGGAGATTAAAAAACATCCAGTGGTTCTTTTTTTGTACTAATATCCTTAACGGGCAGGAGGAAAAAGGTAAAAATCCTCATAAATCAGCGAGTAGACGTTGCGATTAAAAAATGCGTAAAAAAGAAGCGAAATTCGCAGGTCAACCCTCTCATGTTAAAAAACGAGAGAAATTGTTGCTGTTTTTTGAGGTGGATTAACAAAAGCGTGTCACAGATCAAGAAAATACTCCCTTTTAGGGGAAGGCTTTTGGATCAATTCCTGTCAAAATAGGCGCGTTTTTTTCTACTTACTTCACAACGGACACGATTCAACAACATCCCCATTTAGCCTGTGAATCGATCGACACGGTGCTAAAGCGCATTAAATGTTAAGGGTGTTGTTGTCATGTAAATTAATGTGAGGAAACTTTTGTTAAAGTTGACAAAAGGTTATAGAAAGGAGTAAAAAACCCCATCAATTGGCTGTCTAAAACATTTTCTGCAGCGATTGTAAGGTTTTTTTTATTCCTCCCCATGAATCGATGTGGCGTTCATCTGCCGAAAAGAGCAGAGAATTTGGCGCTACTTTTGATGAGTAAGCAATGAGTATGTCAACATCCACTGAAGTCATCGCTCATCACTGGGCATTCGCTATCTTTCTTATTGTTGCTATTGGCCTGTGCTGCCTGATGCTTATCGGCGGTTGGTTTTTAGGCGGTCGCGCACGCGCGAGGTCAAAAAACACCCCGTTTGAATCAGGTATCGACTCGGTCGGCACCGCCCGCTTACGCCTGTCTGCCAAGTTTTATCTGGTAGCCATGTTCTTCGTTATCTTCGACGTTGAAGCGCTGTATCTGTTCGCATGGTCGACCTCTATCCGCGAAAGCGGTTGGGTAGGCTTTGTCGAAGCTGCAATTTTTATTTTTGTGTTACTGGCAGGTCTGGTTTATCTGGTGCGTATTGGCGCGCTGGACTGGACGCCCGCGCGTTCACGCCGCGAGCGTATGAACCCGGAAACGAACAGTATCGCTAATCGTCAACGCTAACCGCGAGGCATTAAGATGGATTATACGCTCACCCGCATAGATCCTAACGGTGAGAACGACCGTTACCCCCTGCAAAAACAGGAGATCGTAACCGACCCCCTGGAACAGGAAGTTAACAAAAACGTGTTCATGGGCAAACTCCATGACATGGTTAACTGGGGTCGCAAAAACTCAATCTGGCCTTATAACTTCGGCCTTTCCTGCTGCTACGTAGAGATGGTGACCTCGTTCACCGCCGTGCATGACGTGGCGCGCTTTGGCGCGGAAGTCCTGCGTGCTTCACCACGTCAGGCTGACTTGATGGTGGTAGCGGGGACCTGCTTTACCAAAATGGCGCCGGTCATTCAGCGTCTTTACGATCAGATGCTGGAGCCGAAATGGGTCATTTCCATGGGCGCATGTGCCAACTCCGGCGGTATGTACGATATTTATTCGGTAGTGCAGGGCGTTGATAAGTTTATCCCTGTGGATGTTTACATCCCGGGTTGCCCGCCGCGTCCGGAAGCGTACATGCAGGCGTTAATGCTGTTGCAGGATTCCATTGGCAAAGAACGTCGTCCGCTCTCCTGGGTGGTTGGCGATCAGGGCGTTTATCGCGCCAACATGCAGTCAGAGCGCGAGCGTAAACGCGGCGAACGCATTGCAGTAACGAATCTGCGTACACCAGACGAGATTTAATTTGCGCCTGTCGGCAGCAGCATTTTCTTCGCCCATCACTACATAAATTCAGCGAAGCTCTGTCGACAGTCACCACGGACCATTTGCAATGGTGAACAATATGACCGACTTAACCGCGCAAGATGCCGCATGGCAAACACGGGATCACCTTGATGACCCGGTCATCGGCGAACTGCGCAACCGTTTTGGGCCGGATGCCTTTACCGTTCAGGCGACTCGCACCGGGGTACCCGTTGTTTGGGTCAAGCGTGAACAATTACTGGAAGTGGGCGATTTCTTAAAGAGATTGCCGAAACCTTACGTCATGCTGTTTGACTTACACGGCATGGACGAACGTCTGCGCACACACCGCGAAGGGTTACCCGCCGCGGATTTTTCCGTTTTCTACCACCTGATTTCCATTGAACGCAATCGCGATATCATGCTCAAGGTGGCCTTGTCTGAAAACGACCTGCGTGTACCGACCTTCACCAAACTGTTCCCGAATGCTAACTGGTATGAGCGTGAAACCTGGGACATGTTTGGTATTGAATTTGACGGACACCCGCACCTAACGCGTCTGTTGATGCCGCCAACCTGGAAAGGCCATCCGCTACGTAAAGACTACCCGGCGCGTGCTACCGAATTCGATCCGTTTGAGCTGACCAAAGCGAAGCAGGATCTGGAAATGGAAGCGCTGACCTTCAAACCGGAAGACTGGGGCATGCAGCGTGGTACCGAAAACGAGGACTTTATGTTCCTCAACCTCGGTCCGAACCACCCGTCTTCACACGGTGCATTCCGTATTGTTCTTCAGCTTGATGGCGAAGAGATTGTCGACTGTGTGCCTGACATCGGTTACCACCACCGTGGTGCTGAAAAGATGGGCGAACGTCAGTCCTGGCACAGCTACATTCCGTATACCGACCGTATCGAATACCTCGGCGGCTGCGTCAACGAGATGCCGTACGTGCTGGCAGTGGAAAAACTGGCGGGCATTACCGTACCGGATCGCGTTAACGTTATCCGCGTGATGCTCTCCGAGCTGTTCCGCATTAACAGCCATCTGCTGTATATCTCGACCTTTATTCAGGACGTCGGCGCCATGACGCCGGTCTTCTTTGCCTTTACCGACCGCCAGAAAATCTACGACATCGTAGAAGCGGTCACCGGCTACCGTATGCACCCGGCCTGGTTCCGTATTGGCGGCGTGGCGCATGACCTGCCGCGCGGCTGGGACAAACTGCTGCGTGAATTCCTCGACTGGATGCCGAAGCGTCTGGCGTCTTACGAGAAAGCCGCACTGCAAAACACCATTCTGAAAGGGCGTTCGCAGGGCGTTGCCGCTTACGGTAAGAAAGAAGCGCTGGACTGGGGCTGCACCGGTGCGGCGCTGCGTGCGACCGGTATTGATTTCGACGTGCGTAAAGCACGCCCTTACTCTGGCTACGAAAACTTTGACTTTGAAGTGCCGGTTGGCGGCGGGGTTTCCGACTGCTACACCCGCGTAATGCTGAAAGTGGAAGAGCTGCGCCAGAGTCTGCGCATCCTTGAGCAGTGCCTCAACAACATGCCGGAAGGCCCGTTTAAAGCGGATCACCCGTTGACGACGCCGCCGCCGAAAGAGCGCACGCTGCAACATATCGAAACCCTGATCACCCACTTCCTGCAAGTGTCGTGGGGCCCGGTTATGCCGGCGAATGAGTCCTTCCAGATGGTGGAAGCGACCAAGGGTATCAACAGTTACTACCTGACCAGCGATGGCAGCACCATGAGTTATCGTACCCGTATTCGTACCCCGAGCTACGCGCATTTGCAGCAGATCCCGGTGGCAGTACGTGGCAGCCTGGTGTCCGACTTGATCGTCCATCTGGGTAGTATCGATTTTGTTATGTCAGATGTGGACCGCTAATTATGCACGAGAATCAACAACCACAAACCGAGGCTTTTGAGCTGAGTGCGGCAGAGCGTGAAGCCATTGAGCACGAGAAGCACCACTACGAAGACCCGCGTGCGGCGTCCATTGAAGCGCTGAAAATCGTTCAGAAGCAGCGTGGCTGGGTGCCGGACGGTGCGATCCACGCGATCGCCGATGTGCTGGGGATCCCGGCAAGCGATGTCGAAGGTGTTGCGACGTTTTACAGTCAGATCTTCCGCCAGCCGGTGGGTCGCCACGTGATCCGCTATTGCGACAGCGTGGTGTGCCATATCAACGGTTACCAGGGGATTCAGGCTGCGCTGGAGAAAAAGCTCAACATCAAGCCGGGGCAGACGACCTTCGACGGTCGCTTTACGCTGCTGCCGACCTGTTGCCTTGGGAACTGCGACAAAGGGCCGAACATGATGATCGATGAAGATACTCACGCTCACCTGACCCCGGAAGGCATTCCTGAACTGCTGGAGCGGTATAAATGAAAGACATTATCCGTACTCCCGAAACGCATCCGCTGACCTGGCGTCTGCGTGATGACAAACAGCCTGTGTGGCTGGACGAATACCGTAGCAAGAACGGCTACGAAGGTGCGCGTAAGGCGCTGACTGGTCTGTCCCCGGACGAAATCGTCAACCAGGTCAAAGACGCTGGCCTGAAAGGGCGCGGCGGCGCAGGCTTTTCCACCGGTCTGAAGTGGAGTCTGATGCCAAAAGACGAATCCATGAACATCCGCTACCTGCTGTGTAACGCCGATGAAATGGAGCCGGGCACCTATAAAGACCGTTTGCTGATGGAACAGCTGCCGCACCTGCTGGTGGAAGGCATGCTGATCTCCGCGTTTGCGCTGAAAGCGTACCGGGGCTACATCTTCCTGCGCGGTGAATATATTGAAGCGGCTGTGCATCTGCGCCGTGCGATTGCGGAAGCGACCGAAGCCGGTCTGCTCGGCAAAAACATCATGGGCACCGGTTTTGATTTCGAACTGTTTGTTCACACCGGGGCAGGGCGCTACATCTGCGGTGAAGAAACGGCGCTGATCAACTCCCTTGAAGGCCGTCGCGCTAACCCGCGTTCGAAGCCGCCGTTCCCGGCGACCTCCGGCGCATGGGGTAAACCGACCTGCGTCAACAACGTGGAAACGTTGTGTAACGTTCCGGCGATCCTCGCCAACGGCGTGGAGTGGTACCAGAACATTTCGAAGAGCAAAGATGCTGGCACCAAGCTGATGGGCTTCTCGGGTCGCGTGAAGAATCCGGGACTGTGGGAACTGCCGTTCGGTACCACTGCACGTGAGATCCTCGAAGATTACGCGGGCGGCATGCGCGATGGACTGAAGTTCAAAGCCTGGCAGCCTGGCGGCGCGGGAACTGACTTCCTGACCGAAGCGCACCTCGATCTGCCAATGGAATTTGAGAGCATTGGTAAAGCAGGCAGCCGTCTGGGTACCGCACTGGCAATGGCGGTTGACCATGAGATAGGTATGGTGCCGCTGGTGCGTAACCTGGAAGAGTTCTTTGCTCGTGAATCCTGCGGATGGTGTACGCCATGTCGTGACGGCCTGCCGTGGAGCGTCAAAATTCTGCGTGCGCTGGAGCGTGGCGAAGGCCAGCCTGGGGATATCGAGACACTTGAGCAACTGTGTCGTTTCCTCGGCCCGGGTAAAACCTTCTGTGCACACGCACCGGGCGCGGTTGAGCCGCTACAGAGCGCCATTAAATATTTCCGCGAAGAATTCGAAGCTGGCATTAAGCAGTCGTTCAGCAATACCCACGCGATTGGTGGTATTCAGCCGAACCTGCTGAAAGAGCGCTGGTGATTACAGGCCTCTGAGCCTGTATCGCGATATGAATTTCGATTAACGCTTAGTCTCTGACTAAGCCAACTGGAAGCATGCTGACTATGGCTACGATTCATGTAGACGGCAAAGAATATGAGGTCAACGGAGCGGACAACCTGCTGGAAGCTTGTCTGTCTCTCGGCCTTGATATTCCGTACTTTTGCTGGCATCCGGCGCTGGGAAGCGTTGGTGCTTGCCGCCAGTGTGCGGTGAAGCAATACCAAAACGCGGAAGACACGCGTGGTCGCCTGGTGATGTCTTGTATGACACCGGCAACCGAAGGCACGTTTATTTCGATTGACGACGAAGAAGCGAAACAGTTCCGCGAAAGCGTGGTGGAGTGGTTGATGACCAACCACCCACACGACTGTCCGGTCTGTGAAGAGGGCGGTAACTGCCACCTTCAGGATATGACCGTGATGACCGGCCACAGTTTCCGTCGCTATCGTTTCACCAAACGTACTCACCGCAACCAGGACCTGGGGCCGTTCATCTCTCATGAAATGAACCGCTGCATCGCCTGTTATCGCTGTGTGCGTTACTACAAAGATTATGCAGACGGCCAGGATCTGGGCGTGTATGGCGCGCACGATAACGTCTACTTCGGACGTCCGGAAGACGGTACCCTGGAGAGTGAATTCTCCGGTAACCTGGTGGAAATCTGCCCGACCGGCGTATTCACCGATAAAACGCATTCCGAACGCTATAACCGTAAATGGGACATGCAGTTTGCGCCGAGCATCTGCCAACAATGTTCCATCGGCTGTAACATCAGCCCGGGTGAGCGTTACGGCGAACTGCGCCGTATCGAAAACCGTTATAACGGGACCGTTAACCACTACTTCCTCTGCGACCGCGGTCGTTTTGGCTATGGTTATGTGAACCTGAAAGACCGTCCGCGTCAACCTGTACAGCGTCGTGGCGATGACCTGATCACCCTCAACGCCGAACAGGCAATGCAGGGCGCGGCAGATATTCTGCGTCAGTCGAAGAAAGTGATTGGCATCGGCTCACCGCGCGCCAGCGTTGAGAGCAACTTCGCGTTGCGTGAACTGGTCGGGGTGGAAAACTTCTATACCGGGATTGCACAATCCGAGCAGGAACGTCTGCAACTGGCACTGAAGGTGCTACGTGAAGGCGGTGTGCATACCCCTGCGCTGCGTGATATTGAATCTTACGATGCGGTACTGGTGCTGGGCGAAGACATCACTCAGACCGGCGCTCGCGTTGCGCTGGCCGTGCGTCAGGCGGTGAAAGGCAAGGCACGCGAAATGGCGGCAGCCCAGAAAGTGGCTGACTGGCAGATTGCGGCGATCCTCAACATCGGCCAACGCGCGAAGCACCCGCTGTTCGTGACCAATGTGGATAACACCCGTCTGGATGATATCGCGGCCTGGACCTACCGTGCGCCGGTTGAAGATCAGGCGCGTTTAGGCTTCGCGATTGCCCATGCGCTGGACAACAATGCGCCAGCCGTTGACGGCATCAGCAGTGACCTGCAAAACAAAATCGACGTGATCGTCCAGGCGCTGGCCGGGGCGAAAAAACCGCTGATCATTTCCGGTACCAACGCCGGTAGCGCAGAAGTGATTCAGGCGGCTGCCAACGTGGCGAAAGCGCTGAAAGGTCGCGGTGCGGACGTCGGCATCACGATGATTACCCGTTCGGTTAACAGTATGGGCCTGGGCATTATGGGCGGTGGTTCGCTCGACGATGCGCTGACCGAACTGGAAACCGGCCGTGCTGACGCGGTGGTCGTGCTGGAAAACGATCTGCATCGTCATGCGTCGGCAACGCGCGTGAATGCTGCGCTGGCAAAAGCGCCGCTGGTGATGGTGGTTGACCATCAGCGTACGGCGATCATGGAAAACGCCCATCTGGTGCTTTCCGCCGCCAGCTTTGCCGAAAGCGACGGCACGGTCATCAACAACGAAGGCCGTGCTCAGCGTTTCTTCCAGGTTTACGATCCGGCGTACTACGACAGCAATACCATCATGCTGGAAAGCTGGCGCTGGTTGCATTCACTGCACAGCACCGTACAGAACCGCGAAGTGGACTGGACGCAGCTTGACCACGTGATCGACGCGGTCGTCGCCGCGATGCCTGAACTGGCCGGTATTAAAGATGCTGCGCCGGATGCCACCTTCCGCATTCGTGGACAAAAACTGGCGCGTGAGCCGCACCGTTACAGTGGTCGTACGGCGATGCGCGCGAACATCAGCGTCCATGAACCGCGTCAGCCGCAGGACAAAGACACGATGTTTGCCTTCTCAATGGAAGGGAACAACCAGCCGTCTGCGCCGCGTTCACAGATTCCATTTGCCTGGGCGCCGGGCTGGAACTCTCCACAGGCGTGGAACAAGTTCCAGGATGAAGTGGGCGGGAAACTGCGCCATGGCGATCCGGGTGTGCGTCTGATTGAAGCCTCAGAGGGCAGTCTGGATTACTTCACGACGGTTCCTGCAAGCTTCCAGGCCCAGGACGGTCAGTGGCGTATCGCGCCGTACTACCATCTGTTTGGTAGCGATGAACTGTCTCAGCGTGCGCCGGTCTTCCAGAGCCGCATGCCGCAACCGTACATCAAACTCAACCCGGCCGATGCCGCGAAGTTGGGCGTGAATGCCGGTACCCGCGTCTCCTTTAGCTACGATGGCAATACGGTCACGCTGCCGGTTGAAATCGCCGAAGGGCTGACGGCAGGGCAGGTTGGCTTGCCGATGGGGATGCCGGGCATTGCCCCTGTTCTGGCGGGTGCGCGTCTTGAGGATCTGCAGGAGGCACAACAATGAGTTGGATTACACCGGATCTGATCGAAATCCTGCTGACCATCCTCAAAGCGGTGGTGATTCTGCTGGTGGTGGTCACCTGCGGGGCATTCATGAGCTTTGGCGAACGTCGTCTGCTGGGTCTGTTCCAGAACCGTTACGGACCGAACCGTGTAGGCTGGGGCGGTTCGCTCCAGCTGGTTGCGGACATGATCAAGATGTTCTTTAAAGAAGACTGGATCCCGAAATTCTCGGATCGCGTCATCTTTACCCTTGCGCCAATGATCGCCTTTACCTCGCTGCTGCTGGCGTTTGCCATCGTGCCGGTGAGTCCGGGTTGGGTGGTCGCGGATCTGAACATCGGGATCTTGTTCTTCCTGATGATGGCGGGTCTGGCGGTGTATGCGGTGCTGTTCGCCGGTTGGTCGAGCAACAACAAATACTCGCTGTTGGGTGCGATGCGTGCGTCTGCGCAGACGCTCAGCTACGAAGTGTTCCTCGGCCTTTCCCTGATGGGCGTGGTGGCGCAGGCCGGTTCCTTTAACATGACCGACATCGTCAACAGCCAGGCTGATATCTGGAATGTTATTCCGCAGTTCTTTGGTTTTGTCACCTTCGCTATCGCGGGCGTGGCGGTGTGTCACCGTCATCCGTTTGACCAGCCGGAAGCCGAGCAGGAACTGGCCGATGGTTACCACATTGAATACTCCGGGATGAAATTCGGTCTGTTCTTTGTGGGCGAGTACATCGGTATCGTCACCATTTCTGCGCTGATGGTTACCCTGTTCTTCGGTGGCTGGCAGGGCCCGTTCTTACCGCCATTCATCTGGTTCGCGATTAAAACCGCGTTCTTCATGATGATGTTCATTTTGATTCGTGCGTCGTTACCGCGTCCTCGTTATGACCAGGTAATGTCCTTCGGCTGGAAAATCTGCCTGCCGCTGACGCTCATCAACTTGCTGGTAACGGCGGCTGTCATTCTCTGGCAGGCGCAATAAGGGGCACAAAGACCATGACCTTAAAAGAATTGTTAGTAGGCTTCGGCACCCAGGTACGCAGTATCTGGATGATCGGCCTGCATGCGTTCGCCAAACGCGAAACGCAGATGTACCCGGAAGAGCCGGTCTATCTACCGCCCCGTTTTCGTGGTCGCATTGTGCTGACGCGCGACCCGGACGGCGAGGAGCGCTGCGTTGCCTGTAACCTGTGTGCGGTAGCGTGTCCGGTAGGCTGTATCTCTCTGCAAAAAGCAGAGACCAAAGATGGTCGCTGGTATCCGGAGTTTTTCCGCATTAACTTCTCACGCTGCATTTTCTGCGGTCTGTGCGAAGAAGCCTGTCCAACAACCGCGATTCAGCTTACGCCAGATTTCGAACTGGGTGAGTACAAGCGCCAGGATCTGGTTTACGAGAAAGAGGATCTGCTGATCTCCGGTCCGGGCAAATACCCGGAATATAACTTCTACCGGATGGCAGGTATGGCAATCGACGGCAAAGATAAGGGCGAAGCAGAGAACGAAGCCAAGCCTATCGACGTCAAGAGCCTGTTACCGTAAGGAGAGGGGCAATGGAGTTCGCTTTTTATATCTGTGGCCTGGTCGCCATTCTCGCAACCTTGCGGGTGATCACCCATACCAATCCGGTGCACGCACTGCTGTACCTGATTATTTCGCTGCTGGCGATTTCCGGGGTGTTCTTCTCGCTGGGCGCTTACTTCGCGGGTGCGCTGGAAATCATCGTTTACGCGGGCGCCATTATGGTGCTGTTCGTGTTTGTGGTGATGATGCTCAACCTGGGCGGTTCTGAAATCGAACAGGAACGTCAGTGGCTGAAGCCGCAGGTGTGGATTGGCCCGGCAATTCTGTCGGCTATCATGCTGGTGGTGATTGTTTACGCCATTCTGGGGGTTAACGATCAGGGTATCGACGGTACGCCAATCAGCGCGAAAGCGGTAGGTATTACCCTGTTCGGGCCTTACGTACTGGCGGTTGAACTGGCATCCATGCTGCTGCTGGCAGGTCTGGTTGTTGCCTTCCACGTTGGACGCGAAGAGCGTTCAGGTGAAGTGCTGAGCAACCGTAAAGACGATAGCGCGAAAAGAAAAACGGAGGAGCACGCATGATCCCCTTACAACATGGACTGATCCTCGCTGCGATTTTATTCGTTCTGGGTTTAACCGGTCTGGTTATCCGCCGCAATCTGCTGTTTATGCTGATTGGCCTGGAAATCATGATCAACGCTTCCGCGCTGGCCTTTGTGGTTGCCGGTAGCTACTGGGGCCAGACCGATGGTCAGGTGATGTATATTCTCGCCATCAGCCTTGCGGCTGCCGAAGCGAGTATAGGGCTTGCGCTGTTGCTGCAACTTCATCGCCGTCGCCAGAACCTGAACATCGATTCAGTAAGTGAGATGCGTGGATGAACATGCTTGCCTTAACCATCATTCTGCCATTGATTGGCTTTGTCCTGCTGGCGTTCTCTCGCGGACGCTGGTCAGAAAATCTCTCCGCAACCGTGGGCGTAGGCTCCATTGGTCTGGCGGCGCTGGTCACTGCCTTTGTCGGGATGGACTTCTTCGCCAACGGCAAGCAGGCGTTCAGCCAGCCGCTGTGGACGTGGATGTCTGTCGGTAACTTCAACATTAGTTTCAACCTGGTACTGGACGGCCTGTCGCTGACCATGCTGTCGGTTGTCACCGGTGTCGGTTTCCTGATCCACATGTTCGCCTCCTGGTACATGCGCGGTGAAGAGGGCTACTCCCGCTTCTTCGCTTACACGAACCTGTTTATCGCCAGCATGGTTGTTCTGGTGCTGTCCGATAACCTGCTGTTGATGTACCTCGGCTGGGAAGGCGTGGGCCTGTGCTCTTACCTGCTGATCGGTTTCTATTACACCGATCCGAAGAATGGCGCTGCGGCGATGAAAGCGTTCGTCGTGACCCGTGTGGGTGACGTGTTCCTCGCGTTCGCACTGTTCATTCTGTACAACGAGCTGGGTACCCTGAACTTCCGTGAAATGGTTGAACTGGCGCCAGCACACTTCGCCGCAGGCAACAATATGCTGACGTGGGCGACGCTAATGCTGCTGGGTGGTGCTGTGGGTAAATCGGCACAGCTGCCGTTGCAGACATGGCTGGCTGACGCGATGGCGGGCCCGACGCCTGTCTCCGCGCTGATCCACGCCGCAACGATGGTGACCGCTGGTGTTTACCTGATTGCCCGTACGCATGGCCTGTTCCTGATGACCCCGGAAATTCTGCATCTGGTCGGTATCGTGGGTGCGGTGACGCTGGTGATGGCAGGTTTTGCCGCACTGGTGCAAACCGACATCAAGCGCGTACTCGCCTATTCCACCATGAGCCAGATCGGTTACATGTTCCTGGCGCTGGGCGTTCAGGCATGGGATGCGGCGATTTTCCACCTGATGACGCACGCCTTCTTTAAAGCACTGCTGTTCCTGGCGTCCGGTTCCGTCATTCTGGCCTGCCATCACGAACAGAACATCTTCAAGATGGGTGGCCTGCGTAAGTCCATTCCGCTG
>NZ_JBFWLF010000036.1:0-22772 GCF_050252275.1 Citrobacter sp.
TTTTAATAAATGAGGAAGTAACATTGTAAGCCGAAGTGTTTTCTCGTTTTTAAACACCTCAGAAATAATAGTTGCTTCGGCTGCTGCTATGTATTCCCCAGTAGATTTGACAATGATTGCTTCAAGGGCTGGTGTCGGGGCTCGTTTGAGCAATGCTGCTTCTAAACCATCAGTTCCGATCGCGGGGTGGATCTCATCCCAGAGTTTCAGGTCATCAGGGGAAAGATTGTCTGCGACATGGGCGATCAGATGGTCCCCGAGTTTTCCCATCCCAGGAACTCCTTCTGCGCAAGATAACCCTGAACCAACGATTAGAACTAGGCCATCACCCAGATGCTGTTGAAGTCGTTTTTTTAAATCATTCAGTTCCACTTGCTCTCTCCGTAGATGCAGCACTTAATTCGTGGGGTAGGCAATTTACAAGCATAGGAAAATTAAATAAGCCTTATAAGTTTCGGCCAACAAAAACGACTTCCTATTAACTAAGGTTCGGTAATCAGATATAGGGACCTCATTTTAACCTTTTGAAAAAGAGGGCTCTTATATCTCCATCACAACTTTGATTCGCAGTCCTTGCTTAACTGGAGATAGGTTTTGTAGCCCGGTTTGATCCATTTCGCCAAGAGCCAATCGTGTTGGAGACTCCCATCCTTGGAAAAGAAATCTTTGCCTTGATTCAGGGGGAAAGAGAAGGTGTGCTTGTTCTTATCCGGCCCTGTATAAAGGCTAACCACAATCTCCGCATTCTTCCCGTATTTCTTCTCCAAAGCTTCATTCAGGATATCTACAAAACCAACCTCGTAGATTCCAACACCGGCATCAGGTTCGAAGTTATGTAGGCTTTTCAAATCAAGACCATTCATCAGGTCATTCAGTCCCTTCAGGAGTACGGCATTCCCTACCATTACCCATACGGTTTGTCCTGGTCTAACAGTCAGAGGTTCGTTTCGGTTCGCATCAGAGCTGAAGGTACAACGAGACTGCCAGCCTGCTTTGCCCTTGGTAACAAGCTTATTACCGCTACCGTCAACATCAGCAGAGACAATCATCAGAGGTGATGTATCGTAATTCCTGATCTCCATCATCAGGAACACCTCGTCTTGTCCTTCTTTGATGTCTGGATTAATGCGGAAGGGTTGTAACCGTGCCTGTATAACCGACATATTCTCTTCAGATGAGAACCAAGACCAGATCACTTCCTTTGCGTCCTTGAGAGTGATAAGCCCTGCACCAACGGCAACTATAAGGGCTAATGATGGGGTAACGATTTTCCATTTAGTTTTCAGGTATTGAATAATATCCGAAGACATCCTGCGTATGGTCCTAAGATCTCAATGAGAAATATCCAAGATATACAGAATAATCACCGCTCGCAACTTCGTCTTGTCCAATACTAGAGCTCATCTCAGGTTAACGGTGTCATTACATCCTCTATCCATAAGGTCATCAGCAAAATAAGACTTAGCGGCTCAAAAATTTGTGCATGTATGAGGGTGTACCTGACCTGCCCCCAAAGAATTATTGCAGGATAGACTAGTAATGGCCGCTTCTGACACAGAACTGCCTGTCAGATTAGATTTGGCTCTATGCAATAGATGTATCAGGTAAAATCTGAGCTAATACGGCTGAATAGTTTGTATACCACACGCAAAATAACTGCCCTACCCCAGATCAATGCTCTCCTCTGAACACCTCTTTCCTGTGCCATTCCATAAACTGCTCGCCCGGATAATTTTCTTTAACCGGCGGCAACGCAATCGCCTTTCCCGCAAAATCCCAGAACAGCCGCTGTACCACCCCACCACCATTTACCGCATTGGAAACTATCACACGCATATTTTCATCCAAACCAATCGAACCACGATCAAACGCTTTATGATGGATGGCGCACAATGCCAGGCCATTAGGTACTTCACAAGGGCCATGGTTCTGCTTCCATCTGATATGGGCAGCTTCCAGGGCAATTGGCGTATTGTCGTGGCGCATGTTGAAGCCGCAGATCGCGCACTGATAATTGTAAGCACGTAGCACCATCTGACGAAACTTCGGATCGCGTTGACGGAGAGAGGTGCGAATATCAAACCCCATCTCATCAGCGATGTCTTCCTGAATACTGGCCGGGAAATGTGCCTCCAGAAGCTGCTGCGCCAGCGTATCAATTAACCTATGATTCTTGGCCACCAACGCAAAACTATCGGCATCAAATCCACCCGCAACATTATATTCGATGAGTTCACGTCGGGGCGGCTGGCGGCTACCATTGGTTGAGCACAGTTCCGCGTTTTGTAGTTCCCAGAAGCCATCGCCCTTCAGACGCCAGAACGGCATGTCCGGGCGCTGGTCACGGCGCTGCGGTCCATAACGTTCCAGAAGATCCAACAAGGGCTCGTAGATTTCAGAACCATAGTTAAACAGGCGCTCATGACCCTGCCGATAGCGTGAAAGGACATGCAGCAGCAATAATGGCTTATGTGGCGCACGCTGTTCGCCTTTGCGCCAAATGGTGATATTTGATATCGCTTGCTTCAGGGTTTTGTCAGAGATCATTGTGTTGGAGAATCCATGAGCACATATTTGCGATGATGCTCGCAACTATATGTACATTCAAGGCATTATTGCAGACATCCTTTTTCTCTGGCAGTTCTGTACTTGGCAGATAGAATTCTGATAACAACGGTAAAAAATACAGCGACCAACCAGTCCTAAGCGGGCTGGTTGGTCTTTTAAATTTAAACATCAGCCGAGGAATAACGGCGTTCAACTCACTCGCCATTACCCCGATTGATTTTCGCATAGTCAAACGGCGTAATCGCTCTCTCCCGATTGGCATCCAGAAAATCAGCCCACCACTGCAACATCAGCTTGCGCTCATCCAGATGTTCCGCTTTATGGATATACGCTGCCCTCACCGAATTGCGTTCCATATGGCTCATCTGCCTTTCCACCGCATCCTTCGACCATAGCCCTGACTCAATTAACGAACTACAGGCCATTGTACGGAAGCCGTGGCCGCAAACTTCAACCTTAGTGTCATAACCCATCACCCGTAGCGCACTGTTTACCGTGTTCTCGCTCATGGGCTTACGCGGATCATGATCGCCAATAAAAATCAGCTCATGTTCGCCACAGAACTGTTTTATCTGCTTCAGGATCGCCAGCGCCTGCTTTGAAAGCGGCACCAGATGAGGTGTACGCATCTTTGATCCTCGCTGAGAATGTTTCACGCCGGGAATAGGTTCTCGCTCGGGCGGGATGGTCCACATTGACGTTTCAAAATCGATCTCTGACCAGCGAGCAAAACGTAGCTCACTGGAGCGAATAAAGATAAGCAGAGTGAGTTCCGTTGCCCAGCGGGTTAGCGGCCTGCCGGTATAGCCGTCTATTTTCTCAAGTAACTCAGGGATGCGCTTTAACTCCAGCGCCGGACGATGCTGTCGATTACTGGAAGCAACCGCCCCCGCCATCTCCTGAGCTGGGTTGTAATCAATCAGCCCGCTTTGCACTGCATAACGCATGATAGCCGTCGTGCGCTGTTGAAGGCGGGAAGCCACCTCAAGACGTCCAGATGTCTCTACGGCTTTAATAGGAGTTAACAGATCGCGGGTACCCAGTTCAGCAATATTGCGAGTACCAATTGCCGGGAAGATATTGTCCTCCAGGCTCTTTTTTACGCGATTAGCATGATCTTCTGACCACTTCTGATTGGTAGTGAGCCACTCTCTGGCAACCTTCTCGAAAGTAATAATCTCTTTCGCCTGCTCTTCTTTCACAGCACGTTTATGCTCACGAGGATCGATACCAGCAGCTACCAGCTTTCTGGCCTCTTCCCTTTTCTTCCTGGCATCTGCCAGCGAAACATCCGGGTAAACGCCGAACGCCATCAAATGTTGTTTACCGCCAAAACGGAAACGAAATCGCCAATACTTTGAACCGCCAGGTTTTACAAGTAAGGACATGCCGTCGCCGTCAACAAGTGAATACTCTTTCTCCTCAGGTTTCGCAGAGCGAACTTTAGTATCCGTTAGGGCCATAATGGTCTTCCTTCCATTGGTATATCGTGAGTATACAAGCAATATCGAATCGGCAAATATACTCATTAGTATACTCACAAGCCTGTTGATGTGGGTTGAGTCAGGTTGACTTCAGTTGAGGAGAAAAGCTGGAAAAGCCTTGTGTGGCGCGGATTTCAGGCATAAAAAAAGACCTCAGTTGAGGTCCATTTGCATACTTTTGGTGCCGAAGGCCGGACTCGAACCGGCACGTATTTCTACGGTTGATTTTGAATCAACTGCGTCTACCGATTTCGCCACTTCGGCACTGAAGAGGTATGCGGAAAACGTTGTGGATTATACCTGTAGCACGCAACCATGCAAGCGCTAGCGTGTGTCTTCTCCGTTAAGTGTCGAAAAAATCAGCATACATCCATCCCGCGCTCTTCTTAATCCCCCCTTCTGCAAAGCGACGCCGTTTCCCATGCTCTACACTTTTCTGTTCAACACCACACTGAGGGAAACACGATGTCGATGATTAAAAGCTATGCCGCAAAAGAGGCGGGTAGCGAACTCGAACTCTTTGAATACGATGCAGGCGAACTCAAGCCGGAGGATGTCGAGGTGCAGGTCGATTACTGCGGTATCTGCCATTCCGATTTGTCGATGATCGACAACGAGTGGGGATTCTCTCAGTATCCACTGGTTGCCGGACATGAGGTGATTGGTCGCGTGGCCGCCCTCGGTAGCGCGGCGCAGGGGAAAAGCCTGAAGATCGGCCAGCGCGTGGGGATTGGCTGGACGGCGCGCAGCTGTGGTCACTGCGATGCTTGTATCAGCGGTAATCAGATCAACTGCCTGGAAGGAGCGGTGCCCACCATTCTTAATCGTGGCGGCTTTGCCGAGAAGCTGCGCGCAGACTGGCAGTGGGTGATCCCGCTTCCAGAATGCATCGATATTGAATCCGCCGGTCCGCTGCTGTGCGGCGGTATCACGGTGTTTAAACCGCTGCTGATGCACCACGTCACTGCCACCAGCCGCGTTGGGGTGATCGGTATTGGCGGACTGGGACATATCGCTATCAAGCTGTTGCATGCAATGGGATGTGAAGTCACCGCGTTCAGCTCTAACCCGGCGAAAGAGAAAGAAGTGCTGGCGATGGGTGCCGATAAAGTGGTGAACAGCCGCGATCCGCAGGCATTAACGGCGCTGGCAGGCCAGTTCGATCTCATTATCAACACCGTCAATGTCGATCTCGACTGGCAACCCTACTTCGAAGCGCTGGCTTACGGCGGCAACTTCCATACCGTCGGCGCGGTACTGAAGCCGCTGCCGGTCCCTGCCTTCACGCTGATTGCCGGCGATCGCAGCGTCTCCGGTTCGGCGACTGGTACACCGTATGAACTGCGTAAGCTGATGAAGTTTGCCGGACGCAGCAAAGTCTCGCCAACCACCGAACTGTTCCCGATGTCGAAAATCAACGAGGCAATCCAGCATGTGCGCGACGGTAAAGCCCGCTACCGTGTGGTGCTGAAAGCCGATTTCTGACAGTCTGACTCAGCGCCTCTCAACTCAGAGTGAGGTGCTGAGTCGCTCTCGTGCCTGGCGAAACGCCAGAACCGCCTGTTGGCACTGCGCCGTCACATTCTCAATGTCATGATTAATGTCGATACGCGCAATATCGGCTTCCTCCGCCAACGGACACTCCAGCGCCTCAAACTGACTTTTCAGTAAACCGACCGGCATAAAATGCCCTGCCCGACGCTGCATCCGTTCCAGGATAATATCGTAGTCGCCATCCAGCCAGAGAAAATGCACGTTAGGACTGCCCTTACGTAAAAAATCGCGATACTGCTTTTTTAATGATGAGCACACAATAAACCCAGTCTCATTCTTTTTATACAGACTATAAGATGCATCATTTAAGCGTTCTAGCCATGGCAGTCTGTCTTCGTCGGTTAATGGTATTCCCTGGGACATTTTATCAATGTTTTTGGCAGGATGGAGATCGTCACCATCAATAAACTTCGCCGATAATAATGCTGCCACCTTACTACCAATTAACGATTTACCACTTCCTGAAACGCCCATCAAAATATAGCTTTCCCCGGCCATGTAAAACCCTCTGCGTCATATTTCATGGCGCGATATTACGCCCGCACAATCGGCAATTTCACGCTTTTTTGTTTCCATAGATGAGAATTATAAAGCGCATCACGTTATGCTTAACATTGTAGTGTAACAATTTTCCAGTGTGACCTTCATCACAAATAAGGACAATTAAAACCGCTTAAATGCACCGGAGATGAAGACCTGACCCAGTGAGGCATTTATGGAAGTGAAAACTCAATCCTGCGTTGTCGCGGGTAAGCGCTCTGTTGCTGTAACACAACAGAATATCGAATGGAATAATAAAGGCACGCTCGTAAAAATAACCCGCGGAGGAATTTGCGGTTCCGACTTACATTATTATCAGGAAGGTAAAGTCGGTAATTTTACCGTCAAAGCACCGATGATTTTAGGCCATGAAGTTATTGGTAAAGTGGTCCATAGCGATTCAGAAACATTACGCGAAGGGCAGTCGATTGCCATTAATCCGTCTAAGCCATGCGGTCATTGTAAATACTGTCTTCAGCATGAAGAAAATCAGTGCACTGAAATGCGCTTTTTTGGCAGTGCGATGTATTTTCCGCACGTCGACGGCGGCTTTACCCAGTTTAAAACGATCGATACCGCCCAGTGTATTCCTTACCCGGAACAGGCGGACGAAAAGGTCATGGCCTTTGCTGAACCGCTGGCCGTAGCCATCCATGCTGCGCATGAGGCTGGCGATCTCCAGGGCAAAAAAGTATTTATCTCCGGCGTCGGCCCCATCGGTTGCCTGATCGTCAGCGCGGTGAAAACACTGGGTGCAGCGGAAGTGGTCTGTGCCGATGTCAGCCCCCGTTCGCTATCGCTGGCTCAACAAATGGGCGCGGATACGCTGGTTAATCCCCAGCATGACGCGCTCGACCAGTGGAAAACGGAGAAGGGCTATTTCGATATCAGTTTCGAGGTCTCCGGTCATCCCTCCTCCATTACCACCTGTCTGGAAGTCACCCGCGCAAAAGGGGTGATGGTGCAGGTGGGTATGGGTGGTGCCGTTCCGGACTTCCCGATGATGATGCTGATCGGCAAAGAGATCGCCCTGAAAGGCTCGTTCCGCTTTACCACCGAATTTAACACCGCAGTCTCCTGGCTGGCACATAACGTTATCGATCCGCTGCCGCTACTGAGTGCGGAATATCCGTTTACCGACCTGGAACAGGCGCTGATTTTCGCCAGCGACAAAACCCAGGCGGCGAAAGTTCAGCTCGTCTTTGAGAATGAAAAATAAGGAATAACATCATGAACGATCTTTTTTCACTGGCAGGTAAAAATATTCTGATCACCGGCTCCGCCCAGGGGATCGGTTATTTGCTGGCAACGGGTCTTGGCAAGTATGGCGCGCAGATTATCGTTAACGATATTACGTCAGAACGGGCTGAGGCTGCCGTCGCAAAGCTACAGCAAGAAGGGAACCGCGCCGTAGCCGCTCCTTTAAACGTGACGCAAAAACAGGATATAGACGCCGCAATTGATCATATCGAAAAAGATATTGGCCCGATTGATGTGCTGGTCAATAACGCCGGGATCCAGCGCCGCCACCCATTTACCGAATTCCCTGAGCAGGAATGGAACGACGTGATCGCCGTTAACCAGACCGCCGTGTTCCTCGTCTCCCAGGCGGTAACCCGCCGAATGGTGGAGCGCCAGGCCGGGAAAGTGATCAACATCTGCTCAATGCAAAGTGAACTGGGTCGCGACACCATCACCCCGTACGCCGCCTCGAAAGGTGCGGTGAAGATGCTGACTCGCGGTATGTGCGTTGAACTGGCGCGCCATAACATCCAGGTTAACGGCATCGCACCGGGGTACTTCAAAACGGAAATGACCAAAGCGCTGGTGGAAGATGAAGCCTTCACCTCATGGTTATGCAAACGTACCCCTGCCGCCCGCTGGGGCGATCCGCAGGAGCTGATTGGCGCGGCGGTATTCCTCTCCTCCAAAGCCTCGGACTTCGTCAACGGACACCTGCTGTTCGTCGACGGCGGCATGCTGGTCGCAGTGTAACCACTGAACAACCCTACGCAGCGCGCCAGCGCTGCCTTTTTGGCACACATAAGAGATAAGATTATGCCATTAATCATAATTGCGGCAGGCGTCGCGCTGCTTCTGGTCCTGATGATTGGCTTTAAAGTCAATGGCTTCATCGCCCTGGTCCTGGTCGCAGCCGTCGTGGGATTCGCCGAAGGGATGGACGCACAGGCCGTTTTACATTCCATTCAAAACGGGATCGGCGGCACGCTCGGCGGGCTGGCGATGATCCTCGGTTTTGGCGCAATGTTGGGAAAATTGATTTCTGATACGGGGGCCGCGCAACGCATCGCGACCACCCTGATCGGAACGTTTGGTAAAAAACGCGTGCAGTGGGCGCTGGTCGTCACCGGACTGGTCGTTGGGCTGGCGATGTTCTTCGAAGTCGGCTTTGTACTGCTGCTGCCGTTGGTATTTACGGTGGTGGCCTCATCCGGTTTGCCGCTGCTGTATGTCGGCGTGCCGATGGTCGCTGCCCTTTCGGTCACCCACTGCTTCCTGCCACCGCATCCGGGACCGACAGCCATTGCGACGATTTTTGAAGCCAGCCTCGGCACCACGTTGCTGTACGGGTTTATTATCACCATTCCTACGGTGATTGTCGCAGGCCCACTGTTTTCAAAACTGCTGACCCGCTTTGAAAAAGCGCCGCCGGAAGGGTTGTTTAACCCGCACCTGTTCACCGAAGAGGAGATGCCGTCCTTCTGGAACAGTATCTTTGCGGCGGTGATCCCCGTCATACTGATGGCCGTTGCCGCCGTGTGCGAAATTACACTGCCCAAAACCAACTCGGTACGGGTATTCTTTGAGTTTATCGGGAACCCTGCCGTCGCGCTGTTTATCGCCATCGTGCTGGCGATTTTCACTCTCGGCCGACGCAATGGCAGGACGATTGAACAGATCATGGATATCGTCGGTGACTCTATCGGTGCCATCGCCATGATTGTGTTTATCATCGCCGGTGGCGGCGCGTTTAAACAGGTTCTGGTGGACAGCGGCGTAGGTCAGTATATCTCGCACCTGATGACCGGCACCTCGTTGTCGCCGCTGCTGATGTGCTGGACAGTGGCCGCGTTACTGCGTATTGCACTGGGATCGGCGACCGTCGCCGCGATCACGACCGCTGGCGTGGTATTGCCGATCATTAACGTCACCCATGCCGATCCGGCGTTGATGGTGTTGGCGACCGGGGCCGGTAGCGTAATCGCTTCGCACGTAAACGATCCGGGATTCTGGCTGTTCAAGGGCTACTTTAACCTCAGCGTCGGTGAAACGCTGCGGACGTGGACCGTGATGGAAACGCTGATTTCAATCATGGGACTGCTGGGCGTGCTGGCACTGAATGCGGTTCTGCATTAAGGCGTGATTAACCACCGGGGGGCGATGTCGCCGCCGCTCCCCGGTACCGGAGAGAAGATGAGGAACCACAGAATTTCTTTGCAGGACATCGCCACGCTCGCGGGCGTGACCAAAATGACGGTGAGCCGCTATATCCGCTCACCGAAAAAGGTCGCAAAGGAAACTGGCGAGCGTATCGCGCAGATCATGGAGGAGATCAACTACATCCCGAACCGTGCGCCAGCCATGTTGTTGAACGCGCAAAGCTACACGCTTGGCGTGCTCATTCCCTCCTTTCAGAACCAGCTCTTCGCCGACATTCTTGCCGGTATCGAATCGGTGACGTCCGACCATAACTACCAGACGCTGATTGCCAACTACAACTACGATCGTGAGTCGGAAGAAGAGTCGGTGATCAATCTGCTCTCCTACAATATCGACGGCATCATTCTTTCCGAGAAGTATCACACCCTGCGTACGGTGAAATTCCTGCGCTCGGCGGCCATTCCCATTATCGAGCTAATGGATATTCAGGGCGATCGGCTGGATATGGAAGTCGGGTTTGATAACCGCCAGGCGGCATTTGATATGGTCAGCACCATGCTGGATAAACGCCAGCGGCGCAAAATTCTTTATCTCGGCTCGAAAGACGATATCCGTGATGAACAGCGTTTTCGCGGTTACTGCGATGCGATGACGCGGCGAGGCCTGACGCCGCTGCGCGTGAACCCGAAGGCGATCTCGTCGATTCGTCTGGGCATGCAGCTGATGCGCGACGCGCTGATTGCCCACCCGGATTTAGACGGTGTGTTTTGCACCAATGATGATATTGCGATGGGCGCGCTGCTGTTCTGCCGGGAACGCGACCTGTCCGTGCCGGAACAGGTCTCCATTGCCGGTTTCCACGGTCTGGAGATGGGCCGACAGATGATCCCAAGTCTTGCCAGCGTCATCACCCCCCGCTTTGACATTGGCCGCATGGCGGCGCAGATGTTGCTGAGCAAAATCAAGAACAACGACCACAACCACAATACGATCGATTTGGGATACCAGATTTACCACGGCAATACGCTATAAGTGATTTTCTCTCCCCGGCGCATATTCTCTTGCACTCACATTGCCTATACTCGACGCAGGATAAATGGAGGAAATCTCATGAACTCACCCCTGCTGATTGCCCGCACGCCAGACACTGAACTGTTTTTACTCCCCGGGATGGCGAACCGCCACGGGCTGATTACCGGGGCGACCGGGACCGGGAAAACCGTCACGCTACAGAAACTGGCCGAGTCGCTGTCGGAAATTGGCGTACCGGTTTTTATGGCCGATGTAAAAGGTGACTTAACGGGCGTCGCTGCCGAAGGCCAGGCTTCCGAAAAACTACTCACCAGACTGAAAAATATCGGCATTACCGACTGGCAACCGCACAGTAATCCGGTGGTACTGTGGGACATCTTCGGCGAAAAAGGTCATCCGGTTCGCGCCACGGTCTCAGACCTCGGGCCGCTGCTGCTGGCGCGTCTGCTGAACCTCAACGAGGTGCAGTCCGGCGTGCTGAACATTATCTTCCGTATTGCCGATGACCAGGGTCTGTTGCTGCTGGATTTCAAAGATCTGCGGGCCATCACGCAATACATCGGCGATAACGCCAAATCCTTCCAGAATCAGTATGGCAACATCAGCAGCGCCTCGGTCGGAGCGATCCAGCGTGGGCTGCTGACGCTTGAACAGCAAGGTGCAACGCACTTCTTTGGCGAGCCGATGCTCGACATCAAAGACTGGATGCGGACCGATGCCAGTGGCAAAGGGATCATCAATATTCTCAGCGCCGAGAAGCTCTACCAGATGCCAAAACTCTACGCAGCCAGCCTGCTGTGGATGCTCTCCGAGCTTTACGAGCAACTGCCGGAAGCCGGCGATCTGGAAAAACCGAAGCTGGTCTTCTTTTTCGACGAAGCGCATCTGCTGTTCAACGACGCCCCGCAGGTGCTATTGGATAAAATTGAACAGGTGATCCGTTTGATCCGCTCGAAAGGGGTTGGCGTCTGGTTTGTTTCGCAAAGCCCGGCGGATATTCCGGATAACGTCCTCGGTCAGTTGGGCAACCGCGTTCAGCATGCCCTGCGAGCCTTCACGCCGAAAGATCAGAAGGCGGTGAAAACCGCCGCACAAACCATGCGCGCCAATCCGGCGTTTGATACAGAGAAAGCGATTCAGGAACTGGGCACCGGTGAAGCACTGGTTTCATTCCTCGATGCCAAAGGCAGTCCATCGGTCGTCGAGCGGGCGATGGTGATCGCTCCGTGCTCACGGATGGGGCCGGTGACGGATGATGAGCGCAACGGGCTTATCAACCACTCTCCGGTTTATGGCAAATATGAAGACGACCTGGATCGTGAATCCGCGTTTGAAATGCTGCAAAAAAGTGTCCAGGCGACGACCGAAGCGCAAAGTAACCCGACGGCGAAAGGCAAAGAGGTGGCGGTTGACGACGGGATCCTCGGCGGGCTGAAGGATATTCTCTTCGGCAGTACCGGACCGCGCGGTGGCAAGCGCGATGGCGTAGTGCAGAGCGTGGCAAAAAGCGCAGCGCGTCAGGTCACCAATCAGCTCATTCGCGGGATGTTAGGCAGCCTGATGGGCGGCAGAAAACGCTAGTACTGAGGATAAGCGCAGCGCCATCAGGCACTGCGCTTTACGTTGCCGGATGGCGGCGAACGATTATGACTTACGCATCATCAGCCAGAGACTGATCAAGAAGAACGAGGCGCTCGGCAGCAGGGCGCCGATAATCGGCGGAATACCGTACACCAGCGTCAGCGGGCCAAAGATCTGGTCCAGCACGTAGAAAACAAAACCAAAGCTTATCCCCGTCACCACCCGCACGCCCATTGGCACGCTACGCAGCGGACCAAAGATGAACGACAGCGCCATCAGCATCATCACCGCAACGGACAGCGGCTGGAAGACTTTGCTCCACATATTGAGTTGGTAGCGCCCGGCCTCCTGGCCGCTTGACTTCAGGTATTTCACATAGTTGTGCAGACCGCTGATAGAGAGCGCATCCGGGTCCAGCGCCACCACGCCCAGTTTGTCCGGCGTGAGGTTGGTTTTCCAGGTACTGCTCACCATTTGCGAACCGGTGATCTGCTTCGGATCGGTCAGATTCGACTCATCCACCTGCGACAGACGCCAGACCTTCTGTTCCGGGTCAAACTTCGCCGACGCAGCATAGCGCACGGATTGCAGACGACGCTGATCGTTGAAGCCATAAATGCTGATGCCGCCTAACTCTTCGTCACCTTTCACCCGTTCGATGTAAACAAAGTTATTGCCGTCTTTCGCCCACAGCCCCTGCTGGGTGGAAAGCAGCGAACCGCCGTACATCGCCTGCGCCCGGTAATTACGCGCCATCTGCTCGCCCTGCGGCGCAACCCACTCGCCGATGGCCATGGTCAGCAGCACCAGTGGGATCGCGGTTTTCATCACCGAGAGCGCAACCTGCATACGGGTAAAACCCGACGCCTGCATCACGACCAGCTCGCTGCGCTGCGCCAGCATCCCGAGTCCCAATAGCGCACCAAGCAACGCCGCCATCGGGAAGAAAATCTGCACATCTTTCGGCACGCTGAGCAGGGTGTACATCCCCGCGCCCAACGCGTCGTAGCTCCCCTGCCCGGCTTTTTTCAGCTGGTCGACGAACTTGATGATGCCGGAAAGCGACACCAGCATGAATAACGTCATCATGATGGTGGTGAAAATGGTTTTACCGATATAGCGGTCAAGGACACCAAATGGCTGCATCACACCGCTCCTTTACGCGAAAAACGGGCGCGCAGACGGCGCACCGGCACTGTATCCCACAGGTTAAGACCCACCGCCAGCGCCAGATACAGCAGGTTGACCACCCACATCCCGATAACCGGGTCCAGCTTGCCTTTCCCGCCGTTGGATTTCAGGGAGGTCTGGATCAGGAAGAACATCAAATAGAGCAGCATCGCGGGCAGCATCGACAGCACGCGGCCCTGACGCGGGTTGACCACGCTCAGTGGGACGACCATCAGCGCCATCATAAATACGGTGAATACCAACGTGATACGCCAGTGCAGTTCCGCACGGGCGCGATCGGTATCAGTGGACCACAGCGTGCGCATGTCCATCTGGTCGGTGTCGTTCGGATCCAGCGCCACCGCCTGGTGACCGATAATCGCCTGATAGTCCTGGAAGTCGGTAATACGGAAATCACGCAGCAGTGCGGTGCCTTCAAAGCGGGTGCCTTTGTTCAGCGTGACCACCTGCGAACCGTCGCGCATCTGCGACAGATGTCCGGAATCGGCGACCACCACAGAAGGACGGGCGTTACCTTTCGGGCGAATTTGTGCGAGGAACACATCCTTGAAATCGCTACCGTCAACGCTTTCAATAAACAGTACCGAGCTGCCATTGGTGGCCTGCTGGAACTGCCCCTGCGCCAGTGCGGCCATACCGGGGTTGGCTTTCGCTTCGGCCAGCACTTCATCCTGATGTTTTGACGACCACGGCCCCGCCCACATGACGTTAACGGCGGCGATGATCCCGGTGAACAACGCCAGGATCATGGCGGCTTTCACCAGCACGGCCTTGCTCAGACCGCAGGCGTGCATCACCGTAATTTCACTTTCGGTATACAGTTTACCCAGCGTCATCAACAGTCCGAGGAACAGGCTGAGCGGCAGGATAAGCTGCGCCATTTCAGGCACGCCGAGGCCCAGCAGCGAGAGCACCAGATTTGCCGGAATGTCACCGTCAACCGCTGCGCCGAGGATCCTCACTAACTTTTGACAAAAGAAGATCAAAAGCAGGATGAAGAGGATGGCAAGCTGGCTTTTGAGCGTCTCCCGCACCAGATATCTTATGATTATCACTTTAAATACGCCCGTAAAAACTCGTCTTTTGCAGGAATTTAGCTTGTTTCATGGCTTAAACGTCATTTATTCTCTTGAGTCGTCGAAATCGTCGCTAAAATTATTATACTCAGCGGATTCGCCACTCAGAACGCGTTCTGATGTGCCAATGCCGTAATAACGTTAAGATTAACACGAAGTCACCGCAACTGCGGATATGAGTTACGAAAGCTTGCAATTCTAACCGCAGGCGCCGCCGTTGTCTTTAAGATTCAGGAGCGTAGTGCATGGAGTTTAGTGTAAAAAGCGGTAGCCCGGAGAAACAGCGGAGTGCCTGCATCGTCGTGGGCGTCTTTGAACCACGCCGCCTTTCTCCGGTTGCAGAACAGCTCGATAAAATCAGCGACGGGTACATCAGTGCCCTGTTGCGTCGTGGCGAACTGGAAGGCAAACCGGGTCAGACCCTGTTGTTACACCATGTCCCCAACGTACTGTCCGAGCGTATCCTCCTCATCGGTTGTGGCAAAGAACGCGAGCTGGATGAACGTCAGTATAAGCAGGTGATTCAGAAAACCATCAACACTCTGAATGATACCGGCTCAATGGAAGCCGTCTGCTTCCTGACCGAACTGCACGTCAAAGGCCGCAACAACTACTGGAAAGTGCGTCAGGCTGTCGAGACGGCCAAAGAGACGCTGTACAGCTTCGATCAACTGAAAACCACCAAAAGCGAGCCGCGCCGCCCGCTGCGTAAAATGGTCTTCAATGTGCCGACCCGCCGTGAGCTGACCAGCGGCGAGCGTGCGATTCAGCACGGTCTGGCCATTGCTGCCGGCATTAAGGCCGCGAAAGATCTCGGCAACATGCCGCCGAACATCTGTAACGCCGCCTATTTAGCCTCTCAGGCGCGCCAGTTAGCTGACAGCTACAGCAAGAATGTGGTCACCCGCGTCATCGGCGAACAGCAGATGAAAGAGCTGGGAATGCACGCTTACCTCGCCGTCGGTCACGGTTCGCAGAATGAATCGCTGATGTCAGTGATTGAGTACAAAGGCAGTCCGTCCGAAGACGTGCGTCCGATTGTGTTAGTCGGTAAAGGGCTCACCTTTGACTCCGGCGGTATCTCCATCAAGCCAGCTGAAGGCATGGACGAGATGAAGTACGACATGTGCGGTGCGGCGGCAGTGTATGGCGTTATGCGCATGGTGGCGGAGCTTCAGTTGCCAATCAACGTCATCGGCGTGCTGGCAGGCTGTGAAAACATGCCTGGTGGTCGCGCCTATCGTCCGGGCGACGTGCTGACGACCATGTCCGGTCAGACGGTTGAAGTGCTGAACACCGATGCCGAAGGCCGTCTGGTACTCTGCGACGTCTTAACCTACGTTGAGCGTTTCGAGCCAGAAGCGGTTATCGACGTGGCGACCCTGACGGGCGCCTGTGTGATTGCGCTGGGCCACCACATTACCGGTCTGATGTCGAACCATAACCCGCTGGCGCACGAGCTGATTGGCGCGTCCGAACAAGCGGGCGACCGCGCATGGCGTCTACCGCTGGGTGATGAGTATCAGGAACAGCTGGAATCCAACTTCGCGGATATGGCGAATATCGGCGGCCGTCCAGGCGGCGCAATCACCGCAGGCTGTTTCCTGTCGCGCTTTACCCGCAAGTACAACTGGGCACACCTCGACATCGCCGGTACCGCATGGCGTTCCGGGAAAGCCAAAGGCGCAACCGGTCGTCCGGTGGCGCTGTTGTCGCAGTTCCTGCTCAATCGTGCCGGTTTTTCTGGCGAAGAGTAAGTTTGAAATTGCCCCGTAGGCCGGATAAGCGCTGCGCTTATCCGGCCTACGGTGTGCAAGAAGACAACGCATTTAAATCCACCACAAGAAGCCCCATATCATGAGAAACGCAACGTTCTATCTTCTGGACAACGACACACAACACGATGGCCTTAGCGCCGTCGAGCAACTGGTGTGTGAGATTGCCGCAGAACGTTGGCGCAGCGGCAAACGCGTGTTGATTGCCTGCGAAGACGAAAAACAGGCGATTCGCCTGGATGAGGCGCTATGGGCCAGACCGGCTGACCGTTTCGTCCCGCACAATCTGGCCGGTGAAGGGCCGCGCGGCGGTGCGCCGGTAGAAATCGCCTGGCCGGAAAAACGCAACAGCAGTCCGCGCGATCTGCTCATCAGCCTGCGCGTTGGCTTTGCAGATTTTGCCACCGCTTTCACAGAAGTGATAGACTTCGTCCCTTACGAAGATTCTCTGAAACAATCGGCACGCGAACGCTACAAAGCCTACCGCGTGGCTGGTTTTAACCTGAATACGGCAACCTGGAAATAATGGAAAAGACATACAACCCCCAAGATATCGAACAGCCGCTTTACGAGCACTGGGAAAAGCAGGGCTATTTCAAGCCTAACGGCGATGAAAGCAAAGAGTCCTTCTGCATCATGATCCCGCCGCCGAACGTCACCGGCAGTTTGCATATGGGTCATGCTTTCCAGCAAACCATCATGGATACGCTGATCCGCTATCAGCGCATGCAGGGGAAAAATACCCTGTGGCAGGTCGGGACCGATCACGCCGGTATCGCGACCCAGATGGTGGTTGAGCGTAAAATTGCCGCTGAAGAAGGAAAAACCCGCCACGACTACGGTCGCGATGCCTTTATCGATAAAATCTGGCAGTGGAAAGCGGAATCCGGCGGCACCATCACCCGTCAGATGCGTCGTCTCGGCAACTCCGTGGACTGGGAGCGCGAGCGCTTCACCATGGACGAAGGTCTTTCCAATGCCGTGAAAGAAGTCTTTGTCCGCCTGTACAAAGAAGATCTAATTTACCGTGGCAAACGCCTGGTGAACTGGGATCCAAAACTGCGCACCGCCATTTCCGATCTGGAAGTGGAAAACCGCGAGTCTAAAGGCTCGATGTGGCACATCCGCTACCCGCTGGCAGATGGCGCAAAAACGGCTGACGGCAAAGATTACCTGGTGGTGGCGACCACTCGTCCGGAAACCCTGCTGGGCGATACCGGCGTAGCCGTTAACCCGGAAGATCCGCGTTATAAAGATCTGATTGGCAAATTCGTGGTGTTGCCGCTGGTGAACCGCCGCATTCCGATCGTCGGTGATGAACACGCCGACATGGAAAAAGGCACCGGCTGCGTGAAAATCACCCCGGCGCACGACTTTAACGACTACGAAGTCGGTCGTCGTCATGCCCTGCCAATGATCAACATCTTCACCTTTGATGGAGATATCCGCGAAACGGCGGAAGTGTACGACACCAAAGGCAATGAGTCCGACGTCTACTCCAACGAAATTCCGGCGGAATTCCAGAAACTGGAGCGCTTTGCCGCACGTAAAGCGGTGGTTGCGGCGATCGACGCGCAGGGCCTGCTGGAAGAAATTAAACCGCACGACCTGACCGTCCCTTACGGCGACCGTGGCGGCGTGGTCATCGAACCGATGCTGACCGACCAGTGGTACGTCCGTGCCGATGTGCTGGCAAAACCGGCGGTAGAAGCCGTTGAGAACGGCGACATTCAGTTCGTGCCGAAGCAGTACGAAAACATGTATTTCTCCTGGATGCGCGATATTCAGGACTGGTGTATCTCCCGTCAGCTGTGGTGGGGTCACCGTATTCCGGCATGGTACGACAACGACGGTAACGTCTATGTGGGTCGCAACGAAGACGAAGTGCGTAAGGAAAACAACCTGAGCGCAGACGTAGCCCTGCGTCAGGACGACGACGTGCTGGATACCTGGTTCTCCTCCGCGCTGTGGACCTTCTCCACCCTCGGCTGGCCGGAAAACACCGACGCGCTGCGTCAGTTCCACCCGACAAGCGTGATGGTTTCCGGCTTCGACATCATCTTCTTCTGGATTGCCCGCATGATCATGATGACCATGCACTTCATCAAAGATGAAAATGGCAAGCCGCAGGTTCCGTTCAAAACCGTCTACATGACCGGTCTGATCCGCGACGACGAAGGCCAGAAGATGTCCAAGTCCAAGGGTAACGTAATTGACCCGCTGGATATGGTCGACGGTATTTCGTTACCGGAGCTGCTGGAAAAACGTACCGGCAACATGATGCAGCCACAACTGGCTGAAAAAATTGCCAAACGTACCGAAAAACAGTTCCCGGAAGGTATCGAGCCGCACGGTACCGATGCCCTGCGTTTCACCCTCGCCGCGCTGGCTTCGACCGGTCGCGACATCAACTGGGACATGAAGCGTCTGGAAGGTTATCGTAACTTCTGTAACAAGCTGTGGAACGCCAGCCGTTTTGTGCTGATGAACACCGAAGAACAGGATTGCGGATTCAACGGCGGCGAGATGACTCTGTCGCTGGCGGACCGCTGGATCCTCGCGGAATTCAACCAGACCACCAAAGCGTACCGTGAAGCACTGGATAACTTCCGCTTCGATATCGCCGCGGGCATTCTGTATGAGTTTACCTGGAACCAGTTCTGTGACTGGTACCTGGAGCTGACCAAACCGGTCATGACTGGCGGAACGGAAGCTGAACTGCGTGGCACCCGCCATACGCTGGTGACCGTGCTGGAAGGTCTGCTGCGCCTGGCGCACCCGATCATCCCGTTCATCACCGAAACCATCTGGCAGCGTGTGAAATTGATTGCCGGCATTACCGCTGACACCATCATGCTGCAGCCGTTCCCGGAATATAACGCCGCACAGGTTGATGAAGCCGCACTCGCGGACACCGAATGGCTGAAGCAGGCGATCGTTGCCGTACGTAACATCCGTGCGGAAATGAACATTGCGCCGGGCAAACCGCTTGAGCTGCTGCTGCGAGGTTGCAGCGATGACGCGATGCGTCGCGTAAACGACAACCGTAGCTTCCTGCTGAACCTGGCGCGTCTGGAAAGCATCACCGTACTGCCTGCTGATGATAAGGGTCCGGTCTCCGTGACTAAAATCATCGACGGTGCCGAACTGCTGATCCCGATGGCGGGTCTCATCAATAAAGACGATGAACTGGCGCGTCTGGCGAAAGAAGTGGCGAAAATCGAAGGCGAAATTAGCCGTATCGAAAACAAACTCGCTAACGAAGGCTTTGTGGCGCGTGCGCCGGAAGCGGTGATCGCCAAAGAGCGTGAGAAGCTGGAAGGTTATGCCGAGGCGAAAGCGAAACTGATTGAGCAGCAGACGGTTATCGCCGCGCTGTAATCGCGGAAAGCGATAATGTAAAAAGGCCGGAGCAATCTCCGGCCTTTTTTATTACTACATAAAATTGAGCGTCGGCATCACGCCGCGTGAGAGTCGCGATACCAGACCGTTATCCACGCGCTCATCGCTGTCAGCAAGTGGTAACGTATCGAGATCGCCCACCACGTACGTATTTTTCGCCAGCCAGGTAATCAGCCACATGCGCAGCAGTGGATACGCCAGCCCACCAGTGATAGCAGAAATCACATATAACCCCCCCAGGCGATAAACCATGCCATGGAAAGTCAGCGTGGAACGAAAACGAATGTGTCCGTCGGCGAGTTGCAGGTTATTCAGAAAGTGATTACGAAACGCCACAATCAAATAACTCATTGAAATGGCAATGCCCAGATAATAGATAATCTGGCTTATCACAATCTGCCGTTGATATTCGAGGAGGATTAACGCTTCAATTTCCTCTTCCGCCATCCCCGTCACATCGAGTTCGTATATCGATTTAAACAGCGCAATCGCGATAAAACCGACCACGGCGAGAAAAGGCAGCAGCGCTGCCATGGCCAGAATCGCGGATTTAATACAATGCCAGACATTTATCTGCACAGAGAATGCGTGGACACCAAAGCGGCCGCCATCCCCCACCATCCTCATCAACCGACTGTACGTCACCCCGCTGACCATTCCCACGCCGGCAAGGCCCGTCAGCCCCAGCACGATTACCGTGAAAATCACTTCTCCCGGGCTTTCTGTTGGACACACCTGTAGCAGGCAAAATATCACCACCCCCAGCGCCATAAGCAACAGCATGGGCAGACACAGAATATTCCAGAATGCCTTAAGCGCAGAGAAACGAAAACCAAAACGGATACTATTTAACGAGGTCTTCACTGCCTGATATTGCAGATTTTTCATCACCAGGACAGGTATTGCTAAGATCAGTGCTGCCAGTAAGGCCGCGCCAATGACAAAATATTCCATGCTTATCAATGTCATGCCTGCAATATAAATCACCAGCAGCATAAACCAGCTCAGGAACACATCGCCACCTGTCACCTTCCAGCTAAACGGCTGTCCATTTAAGGTCATATTGGAATAAATATAGCGACGGCATTTCATTAATGCCCACGGCAGGTAAATTCCTAATGTCACCAGTACCAGCAACGAATTGACCAGACAAATAAGAAAATAACTTCCGCCATCGCCACGAAATTCAAAAGCGTGTGATGGCGCCTCTTCTTTTATAAGATATTCCTGCATAATAAATCCCTGTCGTTAATCATCCTTAAAAATACACATTATTAGCAGGCAATAGAAATACCAGCCAATAGAGATATTACCTTATTATCTGCATAAATAACATCCACCCGCTATGTTATAAGGTGCTTGCATCACCTGGCCGGGGATGCTATTAGTTCAAATTATTAGTATTGTTTAACCGGGTAGTAAAATGAATGTTTTTGACGCGCTCACGTTACGTCGCCTGACGGCCAGGGATAACCAGGTCATCGCTGCCGTTATCCGTCAGGTTTCCGCCGAATATGGCCTTACCGCTGATAAAGGCTATACCGTTGCCGATCCAAATCTTGATGAGCTGTATCAGCTCTACTCGCAACCAGGACATGCATATTGGGTGGTGGAGCGTAATGGCGAAGTGGTGGGGGGCGGCGGAATTGCGCCGTTAACCTGTAGCGAACCCGATATTTGCGAACTGCAAAAAATGTACTTTTTGCCCGTGGCTCGCGGGCAAGGCATGGCGAAAAAGCTGGCGCTGATGGCGATGGATCACGCCCGCGCGCTGGGATTTAAACATTGCTATCTGGAAACGACCGCCTTTTTACGCGAGGCGATTGGCCTGTACGAACATTTAGGGTTTGAGCATATCAGCGAACCGCTGGGCTGCACCGGGCACGTCGATTGCGAAGTGCGGATGCTCAAACCCCTGTAATACCGACTATTGCATCTCAGGCGATACCGAAAGTCGAATCACGCCAGCGGCCTGCGCGGCTGGCAATTTCAGCACTTCCGTCCACATATCCTGCACCAGATTGCAGACGACCTTTTCTTTCCCGATCCCCTTCTCCGGCTCAGCCATAAGCTGTACATCCTGCCCGTAGCGCTGCACCAGTACTGGTACAACGCTTTGCAGATCCTGCATGGCCTGCTGCTTCTCGGTGTCGGTTACCGTGTGTTTATTAGGACCGTATGCCGCTCGCATCATCGCCGCATCGCCTTCCATACGCCGTTTCAGAATATCCGGTGAGATCAGACGCGTCGGGTTAATGCCGCCTTTGACCTGCGGGAAGAGAAAGCGGAAACACTCATCGTCGCCTTTTTTCTGCACCGCCGCAGTCTGTTCGAGATTGATCTTCATATAGTCAATGACATTACTGTCCGGCGCCTGCTGTAAACGCGACATCTGAATTTGCAGCACCTGCGGTTGAATGGTATCGATTATTTGTTGTTCGGTTTTGCCTTCATTTTTCAGCTGCAGCGCCTGGGTGCGAAGATGGACCCAAAAGGCCGGCTCCTGTTCCTTCAGTACCTGAAACGTCGGCATTTGCAGTAGCGCGGCATCAAACTGCTGCTCTTCTGTCTGACCGGACGCCGCTTTTTCTCGCGGGATCAGGTAGTGCACGTCAAACAGGTTCCACGCGACGATCGCCACAACCATCAGCACCGCGCCAGAAGCCTTCCCCACCCAGCCTTTTTTACGCATGAGCCCTATCACCGCGGCGATGACCGCGCCGACGTAGCCTGCGAGAAGTACATGTGTCCAGTTCATCGGTATTGGTATTCCTTGCCCTGAAAAAGAGACATTTTTCACTGCCCACGTCGGGATGTCACCTTGCGGCGGGCAGAACTACCGAAATTAAGAGGCGACGGGGACACCGCTGTGAAAGCGAAACTCGTTGTCCGGCGAGACGATCAGCGCCGCTTCCACGTCGCCAAAATAGCGGACGCGGGGAGAAATATCTTCCTGCGAAACCTGTTGCGCCAGCGCCAGATAGTCCTGATAGTGGCGCGCTTCGGATCGCAGCAGCGACAGATAGAACTTTTGCAGATCGTCATCGAGAAACGGAGCCAGCGCGGCAAAGCGTTCACAGGAGCGCGCTTCGATGTAAGCACCGCAAATCAGCTTATCAATCAGCGTCAGCGGCTCGTGCGTGCGCACCGCTTTCAGCATCCCTTTC
>NZ_JBFWLF010000037.1:0-22658 GCF_050252275.1 Citrobacter sp.
AACTGATCGATACGGTAGTTATCGATATCCACCACTTAGAATTTGTAGCCCGAGAACTTCACGGAATCGGTCCGTTTCGGGATTTTACGCAGCATGAACATCATAAAGCCGCCAATCGTTTCGTAGTTACCTGATTGCGGGATCTCGTCGATATCCAGCACGCGCATCACGTCATCGATCGGCGTGCCGCCGTCAATCAGCCAGGAGTTCTCGTCGCGCGCCACAATCTGCTCTTCCAGACCCTGGCCGACCAGATCGCCCATTAGCGTGGTCATCACATCATTCAACGTGATGATCCCCACGACCAGCGCGTATTCGTTCATGATCACCGCAAAGTCTTCACCGGCGGTTTTGAAGCTTTCCAGCGCTTCAGAAAGAGTCAGCGTATCCGGAACAATCAGGGTGTTGCGGATCTGCACGCCGCTGTTCAGCGCCATGCTCTGATTCGCCAGAACACGATTCAGTAAATCTTTCGAGTCAACGTAACCAATGATGTGGTCAATATCTTCGTTACAGACAAGGAACTTGGAGTGCGGATGTTCCGCCACTTTGTTTTTCAGGCTCTGCTCGTCTTCATGCAGATCGAACCAGATCACGTTTTCACGCGACGTCATCGATGACGGCACGGTGCGCGATTCCAGCTCGAACACGTTCTCAATCAGCTCATGTTCCTGTTTACGCAATACGCCTGCGAGCGCCCCAGCTTCCACCACCGCATAAATATCATCAGACGTGATGTCATCCTTGCGCACCATCGGCAATTTGAAGATGCGAAAGATCACGTTCGCCAACCCGTTGAAGAACCACACCAGCGGCGTGAAAACAAACAGACAGAAGCGCATCGGGTTGATGATACGCAAAGCCACAGCTTCTGGCGCAATCATACCGATGCGTTTCGGGGTTAAGTCCGCGAAGAGGATAAACATACCGGTGACCAGAGAGAAGGAGAGAATAAAGCTCAACTGTTCAGAGAGTTCCGGCGACATATAGCGAGAAAATAACGAGTTAAAAGCGGGGGAAAATGCGGCGTCACCGACGATACCGCCAAGAATGGCGACCGCGTTCAGACCGATTTGCACCACCGTGAAGAACATCCCCGGGTTTTCCTGCATTTTCAACACGCGTTGCGCATTGAGATTGCCTTCATCGGCCAGCAGTTTGAGCTTAATTTTACGTGAGGCGGCAAGTGAGATCTCGGATATCGAGAAGAACGCACTCACAGCGATCAGGCAAAGAATAATGAAAATACTGTTTAACATATCTTATCCGGCGTCACGCCAGATCCTCGGAAGGGAAGTTGATAAATCCATGTGGTAAAACTTAATGAAAACCGGCCCGTGGAGGTGAGCCGGTAAGTTCAGGGGCTAGTATAGCGTAAGGGACTGTAAAGCCGCCAGAGGCTTAATTTTCAATAGTGATGGTCAGAATTATGACGCATCAGGGGGTAAACAGACGCCAATCCCGCCGATACCGCAGTAGCCGTACGGGTTTTTGTGCAGATACTGCTGATGGTCTTCCTCAGCGTAATAGAACGGCGTCGCGTTGCTGATTTCGGTGGTGATAGGGCGGTCGTCGCCCGCAGCGCGCATGGCGGTCTGGAAACGCTCCAGACTGGCGCGAGCGGCGCTGTCCTGTTCCGGCGTCAGCGGATAGATAGCCGAACGATACTGAGTGCCGTGGTCGTTGCCCTGTTGCATGCCCTGAGCCGGATCGTGGTTTTCCCAGAACACCTGCAGCAATTGCTCATAACTGATGACCGCCGGGTCGTACACCACGCGTACCGCTTCGGCGTGGCCCGTTTCACCGGAGCAGACTTCCCGGTAGGTGGGGTTGGGCGTATAGCCACCGGTGTATCCTGCCGCGGTGCTGTAAACGCCAGGCAGTTGCCAGAACAACCGCTCCACGCCCCAGAAACAACCCATGGCGAAAATGGCGATTTCCATCCCTTCGGGGACATTTGTCATGGAGTGTTCGTTGACGGCATGCAGCGTCGCCACGGGCATCGGGGTATTGCGCCCAGGGAGGGCATCTGACGGTGAAATCAGATGCTTTTTATCAAATAAACTCATGGTGCCGTTCTCCCGAAAATCAGTAATTGGGGTTAAGGTTGTAACAAGACGCGTATTTGCACACAATATCCGTTACGAATACGTCTACAGTAAACATAAGAAATATTTGGGGTGTCGTCTGTTTTTCAACCCCAATTGTTGGGTTTTTGTTAAGCCGTGGATCGGCGTTATGATTTTTTTCCAGGGGTGGAAATAAGGGATTTCAGGAGAAAAAGTGCCACATATCCGTCAGTTATGTTGGGTGAGCCTGCTGTGTTTGAGTAGTTCTGCTTTTGCCGCGAACGTCCGTCTACAGGTCGAAGGGCTATCAGGAGAACTGGAGAAAAACGTCCGGGCACAACTCTCAACAATCCAGAGTGATGAAGTCACGCCGGATCGGCGTTTTCGCGCGCGCGTGGATGACGCTATCCGCGAAGGGCTGAAGGCGCTCGGTTATTATGAACCGACCATCGATTTCGATCTGCGTCCGCCTCCGGCGAAAGGGCGTCAGGTGCTGGTGGCCAAAGTGACACCCGGTGAACCGGTGCGCATTGGTGGAACAGAAGTCATTTTACGCGGCGGCGCGCGTACCGACAGAGATTACCTGGATCTGCTGAAAACGCGTCCGGCAATCGGTACGGTGCTCGATCATGGGGATTATGACAGCTTTAAAAAATCCCTCACCAGCGTGGCGCTACGTAAAGGGTATTTCGACAGCGAATTTAATAAGAGCCAGTTGGGTATTGCGCTTGATCGTCATCAGGCGTTCTGGGATATCGATTACGACAGTGGTGAACGTTATCGCTTTGGTCACGTCTCCTTTGAAGGTTCACAGATCCGCGAGGAGTATCTGCAAAATCTGGTGCCCTTTAAAGAAGGGGATGCATACGAGTCAAAAGATCTCGGCGAGCTGAACCGTCGACTGTCGGCGACTGGCTGGTTTAATTCCGTGGTTGTGGCGCCCGAATTCGACAAAGCGCGAAAAACCAAAGTACTGCCGCTGAAGGGGGTGGTTTCACCGCGAACGGAAAACACCATTGAGACCGGGGTGGGGTATTCCACCGACGTGGGGCCGCGCGTGAAGACCACGTGGAAAAAACCGTGGATGAACTCCTACGGTCACAGCCTGACGACCAGCGCCAGTATCTCATCGCCTGAACAGCAACTGGATTTCAGCTACAAAATGCCGCTGCTGAAGAACCCGCTGGAGCAGTACTATCTGGTACAGGGCGGCTTTAAGCGTACCGATCTTAACGATACCGAACAGGACTCCACCACGCTTGCGGTTTCCCGCTACTGGGACCTGTCCAGCGGCTGGCAGCGCGCCATTAACCTGCGCTGGAGCCTTGACCACTTTACGCAGGGTGAAGTCACTGACACCACCATGCTGCTCTATCCCGGCGTGATGATCAGCCGAACCCGTTCGCGCGGCGGACTGATGCCCACCTGGGGCGATTCCCAGCGTTACTCTATTGATTATTCCAACACCGCCTGGGGCTCTGATGTCGACTTCTCGGTCTTTCAGGCGCAAAACGTCTGGATCCGTACCCTGTACGATCGTCATCGTTTCGTCACGCGTGGCAACCTGGGTTGGATCGAAACCGGTGATTTCGACAAGGTGCCACCGGACCTGCGTTTCTTCGCCGGGGGGGACCGCAGTATTCGCGGCTATAAATACAAATCCATTTCTCCGAAGTACAGCAACGGCGATCTGAAAGGGGCCTCGAAGCTGGTGACCGGATCGCTGGAATACCAGTACAACGTGACCGGTAAATGGTGGGGGGCGATGTTTGTCGATAGCGGTGAAGCGGTCAGTGATATCCGCAAAAGCGATTTCAAAACCGGCGCCGGGGTGGGGGTACGCTGGCAGTCTCCGGTTGGGCCAATTAAGCTCGATTTTGCCGTGCCGGTCGGCGACAAAGAGGAGCACGGTTTACAGTTTTACATCGGTCTGGGGCCTGAATTATGAGTTTATGGAAGAAGATAAGCCTCGGCATCCTGATTTTTATCCTGCTGTTGCTGGGAACGGTGGCGTTTCTGGTTGGAACAACAACCGGCCTGCATCTGATCTTCAATGCGGCAAATCGCTGGGTACCGGGGCTGGAAATTGGTCAGGTCACCGGCGGCTGGCGTGATTTGTCGCTGAAAAATATCCGCTTTGACCAGCCTGGTGTGGCGGTTAACGCCGGGGAAGTGCATCTGGCGGTCGGGTTGAATTGCCTGTGGAACAGCAGCCTGTGCGTGAACGATCTGTCGCTCAAAGACATTAATGTGGCGATCGACAGTAAAAAAATGCCGCCTTCTGAGCAGGTAGAGGAAGAAGAGGACAGCGGGCCGCTGAATCTCTCCACGCCGTATCCGATCACGCTTTCTCGCGTGGCGCTCAATAACGTCAATATTAAAATCGATGACACCATCGTGTCGGTGATGGATTTTACCTCCGGCTTGCACTGGCAAGAGAAGGATCTGACCCTGAAACCCACGTCGTTACAGGGATTGCTGATCGCGCTGCCGAAAGTGGCGGAGGTGGCTCAGGAAGAGGTGGTCGAGCCGAAGATCCAGAACCCGCAGCCGGATGAAAAACCGCTTGGTGAAACGCTGAAAGATCTGTTTTCGCAGCCGGTTCTGCCGGAGATGACGGACGTGCATCTGCCGCTCAATCTCAATATTGAAGCGTTTAAAGGCGAACAACTGCGTATCACCGGCGATACTGACCTGACGGTGTATAACCTGCTGCTGAAAGTAAGCAGCATCGACGGCAACATGAAGCTCGATGCGCTCGATATCGACTCCAGTCAGGGTACGGTGAATGCCAGCGGTACGGCCCAGTTGACCAATAACTGGCCGGTAGACATCACCCTGAACAGCACGCTGAACGTCGATCCGCTGAAGGGCGAGAAGATCAAACTGAAGGTGGGCGGCGCGCTGCGCGAACAACTGGAAGTGGGTGTTAACCTTTCCGGGCCGGTGGACATGGGTCTGCGTGCCCAGACGCGTCTGGCGGAAGCCGGCCTGCCGCTGAATCTGGAGGTGGTCAGTAAGCAGATTTACTGGCCCTTTACCGGCGACAAACAGTTCCAGGCCGACGATATCAAGCTCAAGCTCACCGGCAAGATGACGGACTACACGCTGTCGATGCGTACGGCGGTGAAAGGGCAGGATATTCCTCCAGCGACCATTACCCTTGATGCGAAAGGCAACGAACAGCAAATTAATCTCGATAAACTCAGCGTGGCGGCGCTGGAAGGGAAAACCGAGCTGAAAGCGCTGGTGGACTGGCAACAGGCGATCAGCTGGCGAGGAGAGTTGACGCTGGACGGCATCAACACCGCGAAAGAGATCCCCGACTGGCCGTCGAAGCTCAATGGCCTGATCAAAACCCGGGGCAGCCTGTATGGCGGCACCTGGCAGATGGACGTGCCGGAGCTGAAACTGACCGGGAACGTTAAGCAGAACAAGGTTAACGTTAACGGATCGCTGAAAGGCAACAGCTATTTGCAGTGGACCATTCCGGGCCTGCATCTGGAACTGGGACCAAACAGCGCCGACGTGAAAGGCGAGCTGGGCGTGAAAGATCTCAATCTGGATGCGACTATCGACGCGCCGGGACTGGACAACGCGCTGCCGGGACTCGGTGGTACGGCAAAAGGGGTGGTCAAGGTGCGCGGTACCGTCGACGCTCCGCAACTGCTGGCGGATATCATCGCCCGCGGGCTGCGCTGGCAGGAACTGTCCGTGGCGCAGGTGCGCGTGGAAGGCGATATCAAATCGACGGATCAGATTGCCGGTAACCTCAGTGTACGGGTTGAACGTATTTCGCAGCCCGACGTGAACATCAACCTTGTGACCCTGAACGCCAAAGGCAGCGAGAAGCAGCACGAGTTGCAATTACGTGTTCAGGGCGAGCCGGTCTCCGGCCAGCTCGATCTGGCGGGGAGTTTTGATCGTAAAGAAGAGCGCTGGAAAGGATCGCTGAGCAATACCCGTTTCCAGACGCCGGTTGGGCCGCTGACCCTGACGCGCCCCATCGCGCTGGACTATCGTAACAAAGAGCAGAAAATCAGTATCGGGCCGCACTGCTGGGCAAATCCGAATGCTGAACTGTGCGTGCCGCAAACCATCGATGCGGGTGCCGAAGGGCGGGCGGTAGTGAATCTTAACCGCTTTGATCTGGCGATGCTGAAACCGTTTATGCCGGAGGCGACGCAGGCCAGTGGCGTATTTACTGGCAAAGCGGACGTTTCGTGGGACACCACCAAAGAAGGGCTGCCTCAGGGTAATGTTACGCTCTCCGGGCGTAACGTGAAGGTGACGCAGACGGTGAACGATGCGCCGCTGCCGCTGGCGTTCGATACCCTGAACGTGACGGCCGATCTGCGCAACAATCGTGCAGAACTGGGCTGGTTGATCCGCCTGACCAATAATGGTCAGCTTGACGGACAGGTACAGGTGACCGATCCGCAAGGGCGTCGTAACCTGGGCGGCAACGTCAACATTCGCAACGTGAATCTGGCGATGGTCAACCCGATCTTCGCGCGCGGCGAAAAGGCGGCGGGGATGCTGAGCGCCAATCTGCGTCTGGGCGGCGATGTACAGAGCCCGCAAATGTTTGGGCAACTGCAACTAAGCGGGCTGGATATCGACGGCAACTTTATGCCGTTTGATATGCAGCCGAGCCAACTGGCGATGAATTTCAACGGTACCCGCTCGACGCTTGCCGGGGTGATACGAACCCAGCAGGGGCAGATCAACTTAAGCGGCGACGCGGACTGGAGTCAGATCGACAACTGGCGTGCGCGTGTGGCGGCGAAAGGCAGCAGGGTACGTATCACCGTACCGCCGATGGTGCGACTGGATGTTTCTCCGGATGTCGTGTTTGAAGCGACGCCGAGTCTGTTCACTCTCGATGGCAGGGTGGACGTGCCGTGGGCGCGTATTGTGGTTCATGACTTGCCAGAGAGCGCGGTGGGCGTCTCCAGCGATGAAGTGATGCTCAATAACGACCTGCAACCTGAGAAGCCGCAGAGCGCCGGGATCCCGATCAACAGCAATCTGATTGTGCATGTGGGTAACAACGTGCGGATGAATGCGTTTGGTCTGAAAGCCCGTCTGACAGGCGATCTGAACGTGGTGCAGGATAAGCAAGGGCTGGGGCTGAACGGGCAGATCAACATTCCGGAAGGCCGTTTCCACGCCTACGGTCAGGATCTGATTGTGCGGAAAGGCGAACTGTTGTTCTCTGGACCGCCGGACCAACCGTTGCTGAATATCGAAGCTATTCGTAACCCGGAAGCCACCGAAGATGACGTGATCGCGGGTGTTCGCGTCACCGGAACGGCAGATGAACCGAAGGCTGAGATCTTCTCTGATCCGGCAATGTCGCAGCAGGAAGCGCTCTCTTATCTGTTGCGCGGCCAGGGTCTGAGCAGCGATCAGAGCGACAGTGCGGCGATGACCTCCATGCTTATTGGCCTGGGGGTTGCACAAAGTGGTCAGGTTGTGGGTAAAATCGGGGAGACATTTGGCGTAAGCAATCTGGCACTGGATACTCAGGGGGTGGGCGACTCCTCCCAGGTGGTCGTCAGCGGATACGTACTGCCAGGTCTGCAAGTGAAATATGGTGTGGGTATATTTGACTCACTGGCGACACTCACGTTACGTTATCGCCTGATGCCTAAGCTATATCTGGAAGCCGTGTCTGGCGTAGATCAGGCACTGGATTTGCTCTATCAGTTTGAGTTTTAGCAATGCGAATATTTGTCTACGGCAGTTTACGAACCAAACAAGGCAACAGCCACTGGATGACCAACGCCCAGTTGCTGGGCGATTACAGTATCGATAACTACCAGTTGTATAGCCTGGGCCACTATCCAGGCGCAGTTCCGGGGAACGGAACGGTACACGGTGAGGTTTATCGTATTGATAACGCCACTCTGGCCGAACTGGATGCGCTGCGCACCCGCGGCGGTGAATACGCACGCCAGTTGATCCAGACGCCGTACGGCAGTGCATGGATGTACGTGTACCAGCGCCCGGTGGAGGGATTAACACTGATCGAAAGCGGTAACTGGTTAGACCGAGACCAGTACTGAGTAGCGCGCAGGGTAGGCCTGATAAGCGTAGCGTCATCAGGCATTTCCTTGTTTGCCAGCACTTTTACCACGCCACCTTCGGGTGGCGTGGTTTTTTGTGTCGGTGACTCGCGTTTACGGACACAAAAAAGCCCCGACATGCGGGGCTTCGCTCGACAGGACGAATTACTTCTTCGCCGCACGCTCGAAGGAGGCAACGATTTCAGCTTTCGCCGCTTCAGCGTTGTCCCAACCGTCGACTTTCACCCATTTGCCTTTTTCGAGATCTTTATAGTGCTCGAAGAAGTGCGTGATCTGCGCTTTCAGCAGTTCCGGCAGGTCGTTCACATCGTTGATGTGATCGTACTCTTTGCTCAGCTTGGTGTGCGGTACAGCAACCAGTTTCGCATCTTCACCGGATTCGTCGGTCATTTTCAGTACGCCAACCGGACGGCAACGTATAACGGAGCCTGGCTGCAGCGGATACGGGGTCGGGACCAGTACGTCAACCGGGTCACCGTCCAGGGACAGGGTGTGGTTGATGTAACCGTAGTTGCACGGATAGAACATCGCAGTGGACATGAAGCGGTCAACGAACAGTGCGCCGCTCTCTTTGTCGACTTCGTATTTGATCGGATCGGCGTTAGCCGGGATCTCGATAACAACGTAGATATCTTCCGGCAGGTCTTTACCCGCAGGGACGTTGAGTAAGCTCATGTCTGTTTCCTTTAACTGTGTCGTAAACAAGTGGCGAGTATTATAGCTATCTCGCGCCGAATGTCTCCGCCTGATTTCGTTTTCACTCGTCTCCCGCTGGTCTTTTCAGACCACTCGCATGACAGAAAAATCCATATCTTCAGCCGCTTTTTTCATAGGTAAATGAAAGCGATTACAAACTTGTGATTAACGTTCTATTTACTTTTTTGAAGTGTGATGTAACGCAATCCGTTACATGTTCGATTGTCTATAGTTTTTTCGCGACTGTTTCTTAACCAACAATAACCTACCCTACGAGGACACAGTTATGTGGAAGCGCTTACTTATCGTCACAGCAGTTTCGGCAGTCATGTCGTCTATGGCCATGGCCGCCCCATTAACCGTAGGATTTTCGCAGGTCGGCTCTGAGTCCGGCTGGCGCGCCGCAGAGACCAACGTGGCGAAAAGCGAGGCCGAGAAGCGCGGCATCACGCTGAAAATCGCTGACGGTCAGCAAAAGCAGGAAAACCAGATTAAAGCCGTGCGTTCCTTTGTCGCTCAGGGCGTCGATGCCATCTTTATTGCGCCGGTAGTGGCAACAGGGTGGGAGCCGGTGTTGAAGGAAGCGAAAGATGCTGAGATCCCGGTCTTCTTGCTCGATCGTTCCATCGATGTCAAAGACAAATCTCTCTATATGACCACCGTCACCGCTAACAACGTGCTGGAAGGTCAACTGATCGGCGACTGGCTAATCAAAGAGGTGAACGGCAAGCCGTGTAATGTGGTTGAGCTGCAGGGTACCGTCGGGGCCAGCGTGGCGATTGACCGTAAGAAAGGGTTTGCTGAAGCCATCGCCAAAGCACCAAACATCAAAATTATCCGCTCTCAGTCCGGCGACTTTACCCGTAGTAAAGGTAAAGAGGTGATGGAGAGCTTTATCAAAGCCGAGAACAACGGCAAGAACATCTGCATGGTTTATGCCCATAACGATGACATGGTGATCGGGGCTATCCAGGCGATCAAAGAAGCGGGGTTGAAACCGGGCAAAGATATTCTGACCGGCTCTATTGACGGCGTACCGGACATCTACAAAGCGATGATCGACGGTGAAGCGAATGCCAGCGTTGAACTGACGCCGAACATGGCAGGCCCGGCCTTCGACGCGCTCGAGAAGTTCAAGAAAGATGGCACGATGCCTGAGAAGGTCACGATCACCAAGTCGACGCTGTATCTGCCGGATACCGCGAAAGAAGAGTTAGAGAAGAAGAAAAACATGGGCTACTAAGTTCAGACCCTTTCTGGGGGCATACCTAACACCGTAGGCCTGATAAGCGAAGCGCCATCATGCAAAGGTTCTGCCGGATGGCAACGTAACCGCCTTATCCGGCCTACGGGCCTCCAGAGCCACACTCTTGTCGCGGAGGGCTATTATGATCGCGGAACAACACCAGGAGATCCTCCGTACAGAGGGATTAAGTAAATTCTTTCCTGGCGTCAAAGCGCTGGATAACGTCGATTTCAGTCTGCGTCGCGGCGAAATTATGGCGCTGCTCGGCGAGAACGGGGCCGGAAAATCCACGCTCATCAAAGCGCTGACCGGCGTCTATCATGCCGATCGCGGTACTATCTGGCTGGAAGGCAGTGCCATCTCCCCCAGAAATACCGCACATGCCCAACAGCTGGGCATTGGCACGGTGTATCAGGAAGTGAACCTGCTGCCGAATATGTCGGTGGCGGATAACCTGTTTATTGGTCGTGAACCGCGTCGATTTGGCCTGCTACGGCGTAAAGAGATGGAAAAGCGTGCTACGGCGCTAATGGCGTCTTACGGTTTTTCCCTCGACGTGCGCGAACCGCTGAACCGCTATTCGGTGGCGATGCAACAGATCGTCGCGATCTGCCGGGCGATCGATCTCTCGGCGAAGGTTTTGATCCTCGATGAACCTACCGCCAGCCTCGATACGCAAGAAGTTGAGATGCTGTTCGGCTTAATGCGGCATCTGCGCGATCGCGGCGTGAGTCTGATCTTCGTCACCCATTTTCTTGATCAGGTCTATCAGGTCAGCGATCGGATCACCGTCCTGCGTAACGGCAGTTTTGTCGGCTGCCGGGAAACCCGCGAGCTGCCGCAGATTGAACTGGTCAAAATGATGCTGGGACGCGAGCTGGACACTCATGCGCTACAGCGTGCGGGGCGTACCTTGTTGAGTGATAAACCGGTGGCCGCGTTCAAAGGTTTCGGTAAGAAAGGGACGATCTCCCCGTTCGATCTCGAGGTACGACCTGGTGAGATCGTCGGTCTGGCGGGACTGCTTGGATCCGGACGCACCGAAACGGCCGAGGTGATTTTCGGTATCAAACCAGCGGACAGCGGCAGTGCGCTGATCAGAGGAAAACCGCAGACGCTGCGATCTCCTCATCAGGCGTCATGCCTGGGGATCGGTTTTTGTCCGGAGGATCGCAAAACGGACGGTATTATTGCCGCCGCCTCGGTGCGCGAAAACATTATCCTGGCATTGCAGGCCCAGCGCGGCTGGCTGCGGCCGATTGCGCGCAAAGAACAAAACGACATTGCCGAGCGGTTTATCCGTCAGCTTGGCATTCGCACCCCCAGTGCAGAACAACCGATCGAGTTTCTTTCCGGCGGCAACCAGCAAAAAGTGCTGCTATCGCGCTGGCTGCTGACTAAGCCACAGTTTCTGATCCTCGATGAACCGACGCGAGGGATCGACGTAGGCGCGCATGCCGAGATCATCCGCCTGATCGAAACGCTGTGTGCCGATGGTCTGGCGCTGCTGGTGATCTCTTCGGAGCTGGAGGAACTGGTAGGCTATGCGGATCGGGTGATCATCATGCGTGACCGCAAACAGGTGGCGGAGATCCCGCTGGCTGAACTGTCCGTTCCGGCGATCATGAACGCCATCGCGGCGTAAGGAGACTCTTGTGATGCCCCAATCTCTCCCGCAAACCACGCCGCCAAAGCGACGCTTTCGCTGGCCGACCGGTATGCCGCAGCTGATTGCGCTGCTGCTGGTGCTGTTGGTGGACAGCCTCGTCGCCCCCCACTTTTACCAGATTATCTTGCAGGACGGTCGTCTGTTCGGCAGCCCGATCGATATCCTGAATCGCGCCGCTCCCGTCGCGCTGTTGGCGATAGGGATGACGCTGGTTATTGCCACCGGGGGCATTGACCTTTCCGTTGGCGCGGTGATGGCGATTGCCGGCGCCACGACCGCGGCGATGACCGTCGCCGGTCACAGCCTGCCAGTGGTCCTGCTTGCCGCATTGGGGACCGGCGTGCTGGCTGGCCTGTGGAACGGCGTCCTGGTGGCGATCCTCAAAATTCAGCCGTTTGTCGCCACGCTAATCCTGATGGTGGCGGGTCGCGGCGTGGCGCAACTGATCACCTCTGGACAGATTGTCACCTTCAACTCGCCCACGCTCTCCTGGTTCGGCAGCGGCTCGCTGTTGTTGTTTCCCACGCCGGTGATTATCGCGCTGATCACGCTGCTGCTGTTCTGGCTGTTGACCTGGCGAACGGCGCTCGGGATGTTTATTGAAGCGGTGGGGATTAACATCCGGGCAGCGAAAAATGCCGGCGTCAACACACGAGTCATCGTTATGCTCACCTATGTGTTGAGTGGGCTGTGCGCGGCAATCGCCGGGATTATCGTCACGGCGGATATTCGCGGTGCGGATGCCAACAACGCCGGATTGTGGCTGGAGCTGGACGCCATTCTGGCGGTGGTGATCGGCGGCGGTTCCCTGATGGGCGGGCGCTTTAATCTGCTGTTATCGGTGGTGGGTGCGCTGATCATTCAGGGGATGAACACCGGGATCCTGCTGTCCGGGTTTCCGCCGGAGATGAACCAGGTGGTCAAAGCTATTGTGGTGCTGTGCGTACTGATTGTGCAGTCACAGCGCTTTATCAGTTTGCTAAAAGGAGTGCGTGGTCGTGATAAAACGTAATTTACCGTTAATGATCACCCTCGGGGTTTTCGTGCTGGGCTATCTCTATTGTCTGACGCAGTTTCCAGGCTTTGCCTCCACGCGCGTGATCTGCAACATTCTGACCGATAATGCCTTCCTCGGGATCATCGCCGTGGGGATGACCTTTGTGATCCTCTCCGGTGGGATCGATCTCTCCGTGGGATCGGTGATCGCCTTCACCGGCGTATTCCTGGCGAAGGCCATCGGCTACTGGGGGATCTCGCCGTTACTGGCGTTTCCGCTGGTGTTGGCGATGGGCTGCGCGTTTGGCGCGTTCATGGGGTTGCTGATTGATGCGCTGAAGATCCCGGCGTTTATCATCACGCTTGCCGGTATGTTTTTCCTGCGCGGGGTCAGTTACCTGGTATCGGAAGAGTCGATCCCGATTAACCATCCCATCTATGACACGCTTTCCAGCCTGGCGTGGAAAATCCCCGGCGGTGGGCGTCTGAGCGCGATGGGCCTGCTGATGCTGGCGGTGGTGGTCATTGGGATTTTCCTCGCGCATCGCACCCGGTTTGGCAATCAGGTGTATGCCATTGGCGGGAATGCGACATCGGCGAACCTGATGGGGATTTCCACCCGTAGCACCACGATCCGCATTTATATGCTGTCAACCGGGCTGGCGACGCTGGCCGGGATTGTCTTTTCTGTTTACACCCAGGCTGGCTACGCGCTGGCGGGAGTGGGCGTAGAGCTGGATGCGATCGCTTCGGTGGTGATCGGTGGTACGTTGCTGAGCGGTGGGGTCGGTACGGTTCTTGGAACGCTGTTTGGCGTGGCGATTCAGGGGCTGATCCAGACCTACATTAACTTCGACGGCACGCTCAGTTCATGGTGGACGAAAATTGCCATTGGCGTTTTGTTATTTATTTTCATTGCGTTGCAGCGCGGTCTGACGGTGCTTTGGGAAAATCGACAGAGCTCGCCGGTAACACGAGTCGGCCCGGCCGCGACGCCGAAGTGAGACACAGATTTTACTTAAACACCTAAACTTTTTCCGGTTGTTGTCGATAGTTTCTGTATATCTTACAACCGGAAAATAACGATGCCAAAATCCCTCTCCCTACGAAATACCCTGTTGGTTTTATTGTCGCTTATTACCCTGTTATTGCTGCTAACAGGCAGCATGGGGATTTACGCCTCCACGCGAATCATTACCTCATGGATTTATTACGGAGTGATGACCGCGACGACGCTGACGGCCATCGCCCTGTTGGCGGTGGTCTGGCTGTTATTGCGTAATAAACTGCTGAAACCGCTCGATAATGTGGTTGAACAACTGGAACGCCTGGCGACGGGAGATTTGTCGGCGGCAGAAAGCCGTTATGCCAGCGCCGAGTTTAATCGCCTGCAGGCCGCGCTTGAAGGGATGCGCATGGCGCTGAGTGAATCTGTCAGACGCGTTCGCGATGCCAGTTCGCAGATAGACACCGGCAGTCGTGAACTGACGGCGGGCAATATTCATCTGGCGACACGCACCGAATCGACGGCGACCTCGCTGGAACAAACTGCCGCCAGCATGGAGGAGCTTACCGCAACGGTGAAACAGAATGCGGAAAACGCCGATCAGGCGCATCAACTGGCGAAATCGGTTTCTGATACCGCCGATCGCGGCAGTGAAATGGTCTGTTATGTCATTGAAAAAATGCGCGACATTTCCGGGAGTGCTAATCGTATCGCCGATATTCTTGGCGTGATCGACGGGATTGCATTCCAGACCAATATTCTGGCGCTGAACGCCTCGGTTGAAGCGGCGCGCGCGGGAGAGCAGGGACGCGGTTTTGCCGTGGTGGCGGGCGAAGTGCGTAATCTGGCTAGCCGCAGCGCGGAGGCCGCAAAAGAGATCCGTACGCTGATTGGCGACTCGCAGTCACAAGTGGGAGAGGGCAGCGATCTGGCGATGCAGGCGGGCGAAACGATGGATGAGATTGCCAGCGAGGTCATGCGGATGACCAAACTGATGCGGGAAATCGCCAGTGCGTCGCAGGAGCAGAGTCGCGGTATCGAACAGGTGAATATTGCGGTGAGTCAGATGGATGAAACGGCGCAGCAGAATGCGGCGCTGGTACAACAGTCTTCTGCGGCAACCCGATCGCTGGAAGAGCAGTCGCACGCGCTGATTGAAGCGATGGCGTCGTTTAAATTGCAGACCGCCTGACAGAAAAACGCCTCTCCGGGGAGAGGCGTTTAGCGTGTTGGCTGGATAATCGTCAGCTCCATCCGGCAAGGGGTTTAGGCGTCCGGGAATTACCGGATAATTCGTTCTAAATCTTCAACCATATGGTTGTTGCCGACGAAGAACGAACGACGCTGGTGCAGGCTTTCCGGCGTGATATCCAGAATACGCTCTTTCCCGTCGCTCGCCTTGCCGCCCGCTTGCTCCGCAAGGAACGCCATTGGGTTGCACTCGTACAGCAGACGCAGTTTACCGTCCGGGTGGCTGGCGGTGCTTGGGTAAAGGTAGATCCCGCCTTTCAGCAGGTTACGATGGAAGTCAGCAACCAGTGAGCCGATGTAGCGCGAGGTATACGGGCGCTGCGTGGATTTATCCTCTTCCTGGCAGAACTTGATGTATTTCTTCACGCCATTCGGGAATTTGATGTAGTTGCCTTCGTTAATGGAGTAGGTATTGCCTTTCTCCGGGAAGCGCATCCGCTCCTGACACAGGCAGAACACGCCCAGTGACGGATCGTAGGTAAAGGCGTGGACGCCGCAGCCGGTGGTGTAAACCAGCATGGTGGAAGAGCCGTAAACCACGTAACCCGCAGCAACCTGCTTGTTGCCTGGTTGCAGGAAATCTTCTTCCGTGACCGGCGTGCCGACAGGCGTCACGCGGCGGTAGATAGAGAAAATGGTCCCGACAGAGACGTTAACATCGATGTTGGACGATCCATCCAGCGGGTCCATCAGCACCACGTATTTCGCGTGTTCACAGCCTTCGAAAACGACGATTTCATCTTCTTCTTCAGAGGCAATACCCGCGACAATATCACGCGCCTTGAGTGCAGCTTTCAGTTTTTCGTTCGCGAACAGGTCGAGTTTCTGCTGAACCTCACCCTGAACGTTCTCAGCACCGCTGGCACCCAGGATATCGACCAGACCGGCCTTGTTGATATCGCGGTGGATGATCTTGGCGCCCAGCTTTATTGCCGACAACAACGCAGTGAGCTCACCTGTAGCATGAGAGAACTCGTGCTGCTTCTCGACAATAAATTCACCTAACGTTTTCATAACACTTTCCCTGCAATTAATATGGAGTAAAGCGACCGTAACAATCTTAACAAATATTTCAGTGGCTGCGCTCAGGTGAATCGCGCCAGCAAACTACGGATTATCCTGAAATGCGTTTCTCACTTGGCTGACATATGCGTAAAATGCCCCCTGGGTTAAATTAGGATAGTGACGTATGCGCATTCATATTTTGGGAATTTGTGGCACGTTCATGGGCGGTCTGGCGATGCTGGCGCGCTCGCTCGGTCATGAAGTAACGGGTTCGGACGCCAATGTGTATCCGCCGATGAGTACCTTGCTTGAGAATCAGGGCATTGATTTGATTCAGGGTTATGACCCCAGTCAACTCGACCCGCAGCCGGATTTGGTGATCATCGGCAATGCCATGACCCGTGGGAATCCGTGCGTTGAGGCGGTGCTGGAGAAAATCATTCCGTTCATGTCTGGCCCGCAGTGGCTACATGAATTTGTGTTGCGCGATCGTTGGGTGCTGGCCGTTGCGGGAACGCACGGTAAAACCACGACCGCCGGCATGGCGACCTGGATTCTGGACGCTTGCGGTTACAAACCCGGTTTTGTGATTGGCGGCGTGCCGGGGAACTTTGACGTTTCTGCGCGTCTGGGCGAAAGCGACTTCTTCGTGATTGAAGCGGATGAGTACGACTGCGCCTTCTTCGATAAACGCTCTAAATTCGTACATTACTGCCCGCGTACGTTGATCCTCAATAACCTTGAGTTTGATCATGCGGATATCTTTGACGATCTGAAAGCGATCCAGAAGCAGTTTCACCATCTGGTCCGCATTGTGCCGGGGCAGGGGCGGATCATCTATCCTGAACACGACATTAACCTGAAGCAGACGATGGCGATGGGCTGCTGGAGCGAACAGGAACTGGTGGGCGAGCAGGGCCACTGGCAGGCGAAAAAGCTGAACGTCGATGCTTCTGAATGGGAAGTGTGGCTGGACGGTGAGAAGGTCGGCGACGTGAAGTGGTCGCTGGTCGGTGAGCACAACATGCACAACGGTCTGATGGCAATCGCCGCAGCCCGTCATGTTGGCGTCCAACCGGCGGATGCGGCTCAGGCGCTGGGATCTTTTATTAATGCCCGTCGCCGCCTGGAACTGCGCGGTGAAGCAAACGGCGTCACGGTGTACGACGATTTTGCCCATCACCCAACGGCGATTCTGGCAACGCTTGCGGCGCTGCGCGGAAAAGTAGGCGGCACGGCGCGCATCATCGCCGTGCTGGAACCGCGTTCCAACACCATGAAGATGGGGCTGTGCAAAGACGACCTGGCGCCGTCATTGGGCCGCGCAGATGAAGTGTATCTGCTGCAACCACCGCATATTCCGTGGCAAGTCGCGGAAGTGGCGGACGCCTGCATTCAGCCTGCTCACTGGAGCGGGGATGTGGATACGCTGGCAGAGATGATCGTGAAAACGGCGCAGCCGGGCGATCACATTCTGGTGATGAGTAACGGCGGATTTGGTGGAATTCACCAGAAACTGCTGGATGGTCTGGCGAAGAAAGCCGAAGCGGAAGCTGAAGAGTAAGAAAAATGCCCGGTGGCGCTGACGCTTACCGGGCCTATTTAGCGTACGGGATTACTCTTCGTTTTCCGCCAGTTCGCGCAGATACTGGAAGATCTGACGTGCGGACTTCGGCGGCTTATTCCCTTCTTTCTCTTTCTTCGCATTGCGGATCAGCGAGCGTAACTGCTGACGATCGGCGTGCGGCCACAGATTCAGCACCTCTTCTACCGCGTCATCGCCTTCATCGATCAGACGATCGCGCAGATGCTCAAGCTTGTGAAACAACACCACCTGCTGGTTGTGGCGGTTTTTCAACTTATCCAGCGCCTGACGGATAGGATCCACCTCGCGTTGGCGCAGCATTTTACCAATCAACTGCAACTGGCGGCGGCGACCTTCCATCTTGATACGCTGGGCCAGCTCAATGGCGGCACGCAGGTCCGCATCAAGCGGGATTTTGTCCAGCGCGTTTTTCCCCAGATCCACCAGTTCCGCGCCCAGGCGTTTTAGCTCCTCGGCGTCGCGTTTAATTTCACTTTTGCTGACCCAGATAATTTCATCGTCTTCGTCTTCGATGTCATCACCGGGAACGTCGTCGAGCCAGTCTTCGGGCTGCTTTGTCATGTCAGGCTCCTTAAAAAAAGAGGCTAATGTTACCAGTTAAGATGCGCACTGAAAAACGGTTCTCTGTTAGACTTCAAAGAAACTCTCTCTACATTATGGCATTTGCGATGAAAGTAATCTCACAAGTTGAAGCGCAGCGTAAGATTCTGGAAGAAGCAGTTTCGACAGCGCTGGAGTTAGCCTCAGGCAAATCGGACGGGGCGGAAGTCGCCGTAAGCAAAACGACCGGCATCAGTGTCAGCACCCGTTATGGTGAAGTGGAGAATGTCGAATTCAATAGCGATGGTGCGCTGGGGATTACCGTCTACCATCAGAACCGTAAAGGCAGCGCCTCATCGACCGATTTAAGCCCACAGGCGATTGCCCGTACCGTCCAGGCGGCGCTGGATATCGCGCGCTACACCTCACCGGATCCGTGCGCCGGTGTAGCCGACAAAGAACTGCTGGCTTTTGACGCGCCGGATCTGGACTTGTTCCACCCGGCTGACATTTCTCCGGACGAAGCCATCGAACTGGCAGCGCGTGCCGAACAGGCCTCTTTGCAGGCCGACAAACGCATCACCAATACGGAAGGCGGCAGCTTTAACAGCCACTATGGCATTAAAGTGTTCGGCAACAGCCACGGTATGTTGCAGGGCTATTGCTCCACCCGCCATTCGCTGTCCAGTTGCGTAATTGCCGAAGAAAACGGCGATATGGAGCGCGATTACGCCTACACCATTGGTCGCGCGATGGGCGATCTGCAAACGCCGGAATGGGTAGGCGCAGACTGTGCTCGCCGCACGTTATCCCGCCTGTCTCCGCGCAAACTCTCGACCATGAAAGCGCCGGTGATTTTTGCTAACGAAGTGGCGACCGGGTTGATTGGACATCTGGTTGGCGCAATTGCGGGCGGTTCGGTGTACCGCAAATCCACGTTCCTGCTGGATTCGCTGGGCAAACAAATTCTGCCTGAATGGCTGACCATTGAGGAGCATCCGCACCTGCTGAAAGGACTGGCCTCCTCACCGTTTGACAGCGAAGGCGTGCGCACGGAACGTCGTGACATTGTGAAAGACGGCGTTCTGACCCAATGGCTGCTGACCAACTATTCCGCACGTAAGCTGGGGCTGAAAAGCACCGGTCATGCGGGCGGCATTCATAACTGGCGTATTGCCGGACAAGGGCTGAACTTTGAGCAGATGCTTAAAGAGATGGGCACCGGTCTGGTGGTCACTGAACTGATGGGCCAGGGTGTGAGCGGCATTACCGGGGATTACTCCCGCGGCGCAGCCGGTTTCTGGGTTGAAAACGGGGTAATTCAATACCCTGTGAGCGAAATTACCATCGCCGGAAATTTAAAAGAGATGTGGCGCAATATTGTGACGATTGGTAACGATATTGAAACACGTAGCAATATACAGTGTGGTTCAGTACTGTTGCCGGAGATGAAAATCGCCGGGCAGTAAACATCCATGGCGCGACCTGCCGCGCCATAACAATAAAAAAAAGGAAGTGAGCAATGCGTAAACATCTGTTAGCAATCATCGCAGCTTCAACGTTAGTTTTGGGCTCTTCCGTGTTCGCCGCTGATCTGGAAGATAATATGGAAACGCTTAACGATAACCTGAAGGTAATCGAAAAAGCGGATAACGCGACGCAAGTGACCGATGCGTTAACCAAAATGCGCGCCGCTGCGCTGGACGCGCAAAAAGCGACGCCGCCAAAACTGGAAAGCAAGGCCTCAGATAGCCCGGAAATGAAAGATTTCCGTCATGGTTTCGACGTTCTGGTCGGCCAGATCGACGGTGCGCTGAAGCTGGCAAACGAAGGGAAGGTCAAAGAAGCGCAGGCCGCGGCGGAAGAATTCAAAACCACCCGCAACGCGTATCACAAGAAGTATCGTTAATTGTCTTGCTCACCTGATGTCTCCAGAGGGACATCAGGTGACCGTCACAGGATGATTTGCGGATGTTTAATTCCGCAGGCTCTGGCGTAACGGACAATCGTTTCCAGACTGGCCTTGATAATATTCGCTTCCATCCTGGAGACTGTCGGCGGCGTAACCCCCATTCTTTCAGCAACTTGCGCGCGAGTTAATCCCGCGTGTTTACGCCATTGTGCGAGCATAGCTTGTAGACGTGCCTTCCGCTCTTCCACTTCCATTGCGGCTTGTACATCAGGATCGGACATCAGGTCTGCTCTGACGTCGTCCCAGGCGACGCTTTTAGTTTTTTTGCTCATTGAGCATCTCCTCCAGCCTTTCGAAGGCTAGCATCATTTCTTGTTTGGGCGTTTTCTGCGTTTTCTTAATGAACACGCGTAACAGATAGATGGTTTTGCCTTTCTGATAGACATACAGACCACGGCCTGGCTCGGTTCCCATTGTGCGAATCTCAAACAGACCAGCACCGAGAGGTTTGCTGTCGGGTTCCCGTAATGCAGTCGCATTAATTTTTAACTTATCAATCAAGCGAATCATTTTTGCCCTGACGGTGGGCGGTAAACTTGCCAGCTCGCTGGCAACATCGACATGCAGCATGACGGTAAACACGGCATCTCTCCCTGATAAAATATTAGCATAAAAGCTAATTTAGGTGTTTCCTCTTTATGATGGGGACGCATAGCCATCACCGTATTTTCTTGTAATCACAAATTCCGCGCCAGCGTGGGGTTTAGCCTATGCGTAGCGCCTCGCAGAGATTCGTCATAAGTCTTTTGGATACTATGGTTGAAAATCGCTCTTTGCTCACAGTTTCAGACTTTCTTCTCTGCTGGCGTCGCAACGAAACGCCGTTGATATCTGTGAATAAAGTCACACTTTTCCAGCGATAAATCATCAAAACCCCCTTTTCTGTGGAACAGATCACTATTGCCACTCGCCTTTCCACTTCGAAGTGGAAAACAACTCGCTACAAACTTTTTACCCCCACCGCTAGTTTTAACTCAGAGCCATTAACGGGGTAAGACGAGTGAATAACGGAGCAGTAATGAACGACATGGGGGAACAGGTGGCGCAGATTGGTGAACTGGCCGATCGCATGCTGGCGCAAGTGTATGCCTTGCTGCGTGAACATCACATCATTCCCAACGCCGTACAGGAACAAATGCTGACGTCTCACGTTCGCGCCATGGCGCACCGGTCGGTGACCGGCGAGCCTTTGCCGGAAGTGGAAGCCAGTTTGTTTGATGAAATTTCAGCCGACTCAATGGCGCTTGCCCGTGACGTGGTCGCAGCGTTTGGCAACCTTCCCGAGGAAGAAGCCTGGCTGCTGTCCGTCCACTTTGAAGTCGCGAAAGACAACCTTTAAGGAGCAACAACATGGAACAGATTACAGTCGTGATTGGCGATCGTCTGGGTAAAGGCCAGAAAGTGGCGGCAGGCGTCGAGAAAGCCGGTGGTCGTGCGGTGGTAGTACCGGGCGTTGCCGCAGATATGAAACTGGGGGACGTGATGAAAGCGGAAAACGCCACGTTCGGCATCTCTTTTTGCGGCAGCGGCGGCGCGGGCGCCATCACTGCACAGAACAAATACGGTTACAAAGCCAAATACGGGATGCGCTCTGTGGATGAAGGCGTAACGGCGATTAACGAAGGCTGCAACGTGCTGGGGTTCGGCTTTATGGATAAAGAAGAGCTTGGCGAGCGCCTGGTCCAGGCGTGGCAGAAAAAATACGGCGCGTAAGTATGAAAGAACAATTCACCACAACGGTGAGAGTCACCGGTAAAGGCGAAGCCAAAGCGCGCGCCTTTGCCGATGCCCTGAACCACGTTCAGGCCGCGGTCATGAAGGCATCGCCGCACATTTTACTGCGTATTGAGCCACAGGATGTGCAGGTTGTTCAAGCGCGTGAAGCGGTGCGCAAAGAAGCGTTTTTGTTCTTCTTTCTGCGCCGGGAACGACGCACTTACAGCGTGGAGCTGGATGTGACCGTCAACGTGACAGCCATCAATCTGGACAAGGTGGATTTTGTCTCGCAACGCTGATTCTTGTTAAGAAGGCATAATTATGTTCCTGATAATTTTAATAAAATCGCTCATCATCGGTGCCCTCGTCGGCGTGGGTGTGGGGGCCGGGGCTGCACGCATGTTTCATGCGCCTACCACACAGGGGATGGGTGCGTTTCGAACTCTGGGGGAACTGAATTCCTGCGAAGGGGATCCGGCTTCTCACTTCTCGTTTGGTCTGGGCTTTTTCTTCAACACCTGGGCCTCATCCGTTGCGGCGGGCTCGTTCACACAGGACGTGGATCACCGCATCATTCCTAACTGGGGCGCGGCAGCGCTGATGATCAAAAACCGTAACGTCGGTGAAACGCTGCATGACCCGAAAAAAATGGCGATTGCCTGCGGCGTCATCGGCATGATCGTCGTGACCTTCCTGAACCTCACGGCTTCTTCCGTACCGGAAGCGTTGCAGGTGACCGCCGTTAAGGTGCTGGTCCCTGCGGCAAACCTGCTGGTCAACACCGTGATGCCGGT
>NZ_JBFWLF010000038.1:0-22620 GCF_050252275.1 Citrobacter sp.
CACCCAGTAGTAAAACGTCACGCCAATATAAATATCGCTCGCCATCAGCAGCCACTGCGTAGCTTTGCGCCAGGTGGAGGCATTACGCCAGTCGTTCCATGGCAGTTTACCGCCCGTTGTTCCGGGGCGGCGTTGCCAGCGCTTTCTGCTTTTTTCGCTCATTGCCTTCTGACGTCCATAAAGTGGCATTTTGAATGCCACTATAGTACGGCTATCCCGTTGAGCCAGCGTTGATTTATATCATTGCCTGATAATTGGGCAGCTTACGCTGCCCAATATTTATAGATGAGTCATAAAACGCGCGAGCCGCTGTCGTAGCAGGCGGTTTTCCTGTCGTAAACGTGCGTTCTCTTCCAGTAGCGTGAGCGCCACGGCGATCCCCGGCCAGTCAAGCGCCAGTTCTTCACGTAACCGCAGGGCGCGCTGTACCACAGTGGCGGCATGATCGTCGAACTGCCAGCTGTCCGCCGTTTCGGTGTAAGGTTCGATGACGCCCAGACCCACGATCTCGTTCAGGTCTTCCTCCGTCACGCCGGTGCGCAGGCAAAATTCGGTAACCGTAAAAGTGATGGTGACGTTAGCCATTATGCTTTCCCCCAATCTTTGCGCGGATCAAATCCTGACTGTGCCTCTGCCAGTTGCTGCCACAGCGCAGTCGCACGTTCATCCGGTTTAGGTGGCATCACGATCTTCAGCACGACATACAAATCACCGGTCTGTTTTTTACTGACCAGACCTTTACCTTTGATGCGTAAACGTTGTCCGGCCTGGCTGCCGGGGGGAATGGTGACCAGAATGCTCTCTTTCAGCGTGGGGACGGCAATCTTTGCGCCCAGCGCGGCTTCCCATGGGGCGAGCGGGACCACAATTTCCAGATCCTGGTTAACGATATCAAACAGGGGATGTGGTGCGATGTGGATCACCAGCCATAAATCGCCATTCGGTCCGCCGTTTTCACCCGGCGTCCCCTGGCCTTTCAGACGAATACGCTGACCATTGCCGACACCCGCCGGAATTTTCACATTCAGGGTTTTTGGAATTTCACGTTCAATCATGCCAAACGCATTGTAGACCGGCAGGTTATAGCTAATGGTCCGGTTGTGTTCAGCGAGTGTTTCTTCAAGAAAAACCGCGACTTCAATTTCAATATCATGTCCACGGCTGGCATGGCGCTGGCGAGACTGACGCGCGTGCTGACCAAAAATAGAGGAGAAGATATCGTCGAAGTCTTCGGCGTTGTAGCTCTGGTTCTCTCCCTGCTGGAACTGACGGTTGAATTGCGGGTCATTGCGGTGTTGCCAGAGCTGATCGTACTCCGCGCGTCGCTGCTCATCGCTCAGCACTTCCCAGGCTTCAGCGACCTCTTTAAAGCGGGCTTCAGCATCGGGTTCTTTACTGACATCGGGATGATATTTGCGAGCCAGTCGGCGGTAAGCGGTCTTGATAGTCTTGAGATCGTCCGTCGGTTTCACGCCCATGATGGCGTAATAATCCTTTAATTCCATAGCGTTCTCTCGGGTTAATCAATACAGGCTAAAGGGATCCCTTAAAAGGTGTCATCGATAAGTGTAGGGTAATCCTGTCGAGGATGAATGCCAACCAGCGAAACAACATATCTTTACAGCCCAGAGGTTGCGTAAAACACGCCAGCCGCTAAGATAACTCGCGTCAATGAGTGAGGGTGTGATGGCGAAACGTCAACGGATGGGATGGTGGTTCCTCTGCCTGGCATGTGTCGTGGTGATGGTCTGTACCGCGCAGCGCATGGCGGGCCTGCATGCGTTGCAGATGGAGACCACCGCGATCGCGGCGACGGCGTCGCCGACGTCCGTGACAGAGGATGCATCTCCCGTGACCCCGTGCGAGCTCAGTGCGAAATCGCTGCTTGCCGCGCCACCGGTCGTTTTTGAAGGCGCGATCCTCGCGCTCTGTTTACTCCTTGCCTTGTTAACGCCGTTCAGGACCGTACGCTTACCGTTCTTCCCGCAACGCGTTATTTCTCCCCCCAGACTTCGGGTCCATCTCAGATTCTGCGTTTTCCGCGAATGACAGACTGGCTGTTTCGTACAGTAAGTTAATCATTCATGGAGAAAAATTATGATGTATGCCTTCAGGCAGGGACTGATCTGCCTGTTATTACTCTGGCTGCCCGCATCGTGGGCGGCAGAGAGCGGCTGGCTGCGTTCCCCGCAGAACGATCATGCCAGCGTACGACTGCGCGCCGATACGTCAGCACAGGGGGAAACCCGTCTGCTGATCGACGTCAAACTGGAAAACGGCTGGAAGACGTACTGGCGTTCGCCGGGGGAAGGCGGCGTTGCGCCTGCCATCGCCTGGCAAGGAGAGATGCCCGTGGTAGACTGGTTCTGGCCGACACCGGACCGTTTTGACGTCGCCGGTATGACTACCCAAGGCTATCACCAACAGGTCACGTTTCCGCTGGCCGTCCGGGGACACACTCCCGACCGCATTGCCGGTGTGCTGACGCTCTCTACCTGTAGCAACGTGTGTCTGCTGACCGACTACCCGTTTTCGTTTACGGCCTCTCAACAGGATGCCGGGTTTGCGCATGATTATGCTCAGGCGATGGGACGTGTGCCCCTGGCGCAGGGTCTGACTCAAACCCTGATCGCTGGTGCGCGTGACGGCGAGTTGGTGATCGAGGCGCAGCGCCGCGGTGGCTGGACCGCACCCGAGCTGTTCCTCGATAGCGTAGAGGACACGGATTTTGCTAAACCGCTGATCCGGGTCGATGGCGACAGACTGCACGCGACGGTGCCGGTTCACGATAGCTGGGGGGAAGGGGCGCCGAATTTACACGGCAAATCGCTCACGCTGGTGCTGGCGGATAACGGTGTGGCGCAGGAGAGCCAGCTTATCGTGGGTGATGCGCCGGTGACAGAATCCGCCAGACTCCCGCTCTGGCAGGTGGTTCTTATGGCGCTGATGGGAGGCGTGATCCTTAATCTGATGCCTTGCGTATTGCCGGTGCTGGGGATGAAGCTGGGTTCGATTTTGCTCGTTGAGGAGAAAAATCGCCACCAGATACGACGGCAGTTCCTCGCGTCGGTCGGGGGGATTTTGATCTCCTTCATGGCGCTGGCATTACTGATGACTGTGTTACGACTGAGCAATCAGGCGCTCGGTTGGGGTATCCAGTTCCAGAATCCGTGGTTTATTGGCGCGATGGTGCTGGTGATGCTGACCTTCAGCGCCACTCTGTTCGGCCTGTTTGAATTTCGCCTGCCGTCATCAATGACCACCCGACTGGCGACTTACGGTGGTAACGGCCTGGCGGGACATTTCTGGCAGGGCGCGTTTGCCACGCTGTTGGCGACACCGTGCAGCGCACCGTTTCTCGGTACAGCCGTGGCGGTGGCGCTGACGGCATCGCTGCCCGTGCTGTGGGGGCTTTTCTTCGCCCTCGGCATTGGGATGAGTCTGCCGTGGTTGCTGGTCGCCCTGCGTCCGGGGCTGGCGCTTCGTCTGCCGCGACCGGGACGCTGGATGAACGGACTGCGACGCTTGCTCGGCTTAATGATGCTCGGTTCTGCACTCTGGCTGGCAACGCTACTTTTGCCTCATCTGGGTTTTACCTCCCAAAGTGCGGCGAAAGAGAGTGTCCGCTGGCAGCCGCTTAGCGAGCAGGCGATCACCGACGCGCTTGCGCAAAATAAGCGCGTATTTATCGATGTGACCGCCGACTGGTGCATTACCTGCAAGGTCAATAAATATAACGTGCTGAACACCGACGCGGTGCAGGCGGCGCTACAGCAACCGGATGTCGTGGCCCTGCGCGGCGACTGGACGCTGCCGTCTGATGACATTACGGCATTTCTGAAATCACGCGGCCAGGTTGCCGTACCGTATAACCAAATCTATGGCCCCGGCTTACCGAAAGGTCAGGCGCTGCCGACGTTATTAACGCGCGACGGTCTGTTAGAAACACTGGCTAAAGCGAAAGGAGAAACGCCATGAAATCCCTGATCATCCTGTTATTTACCCTGTTTAGCGCGTTCAGCCTTGCCAAAGACGCCGCGCCGTTTACCCCGGAGCAAGAAAAACAGATCGAAGCCCTCATTCAGGAGGCGTTGTTTAACGATCCGGCCAGTCCGCGCTTTGGCGCAAAACAGGCAAAACTGACGCTGGTGAATTTTACCGACTACAACTGTCCGTACTGCAAACAGCTTGATCCGCTGCTGGAGAAACTGGTGGCGAAATACCCTGACGTGGCGGTGATTATCAAACCGCTGCCGTTTAAAGGCGAAAGCTCGGTGTTGTCTGCGCGGACGGCGCTCACCACCTGGCGTGAGCATCCACAGCAGTTCCTCGCGCTGCATGAAAAGCTGATGCAAAAGAAGGGATACCACACTGACGTCAGCATTAAACAGGCGCAGGAAAAATCGGCGGCCAGCCCGGTCATACTGGATGAAAAAAGCAATGAAACGCTACGTACCAATCTGCAACTGGCGCGACTCGTCGGCGTTCAGGGAACACCCGCGACGATCGTTGGTGATGAGCTGATCCCTGGGGCCGTCTCCTGGGAGGTGCTTGAAGAAGTCGTTAAAGAAAAACTGGCGGTGGCAAATGGTCAGTAAGTTGCGGCGATGGCTGCGCGAAGGTGTGGTTTTTTTGCTCCTGTTGGCTGGTGGAATGTGGCTAATGGATGCCTGGCGCGCGCCACAGGCACCAACGGCTTTCGACAGTACACCGCTTTACACGCTGGATGGCGAACGGGTAACGCTGGCGGCATTAAGTGAGGAAGAGCCGCTACTGATCTATTTTTGGGCCACCTGGTGTGGCGTTTGCCGCTATACCACACCGGACGTTGCCCGCTTGCAGGCACAAGGGGAGAAGGTGCTGACCATCGCGCTGCGTTCGGGAGATGAACAGACGATTGCGCGCTGGCTGGCGCGTAAAGGGATCTCTTTTCCCGTGGTCAACGATACTAATGGCGCACTTTCCCGCAGTTGGGATATCAGCGTCACCCCCACGCTGATTGTGGTGTCAAAAGGGCAGGTGGTTTCCACTACCAGCGGCTGGACCAGCTACTGGGGGATGCGCCTGCGGTTAGGGTGGGCCAAAATCAGTTGAGTCAAAACCGGGGAAACCCGGTTTTTTTACACCATAAAATAGCCGTAACACCATGTGATTTAAATATTTAAGGCAGAAAGTAAACGGGTTGAATCTATTTTTTCGCGGTTTTTATCATTGCAAATGACATGGAGTAATGGCATATCATGTAGCGATATAACGTTGTTAATGCTTACAGGAATTATAAATAAATGCGCAAGGGTAAAGTTATTATTGCATCAATGATGGTGCTTTGTGTCCTTATTTTTCTGATTGCGATCGCCTGGTTTATGTTGTTTCAGGGGGAAATGACGGCGCCGACGGCAGAAGAAAAAAAAACCGCTGTTTTACAGGTTGCGGGCTTACTTAAGACGGATGCTCAGGATAAAAAATCGATTGAGAGTTTATATCAGCGTGCGATTATCGTGCGCACGGTGAATCTCGATTCCGGCGAGTGGGTGACGGATAAAACGGCCGCACAAGGATGTAAAAAACTCGCTCCGGAGCAGGACCCTGCACAGATTCGTCAACGCTGTTCGCTGGCGGAAGTTTATCTGGTAAAAGATAAGTATAATAAGATTCAGCAAGTTATCATCCCTGTTTCGGGCAAAGGAGCGAAATCGATGATGCATGCATTTCTCTCTTTGGGACTGGACGGTCGTACGGTGAACAATCTGTATTATTATCAGCAGCGGGAGACGCCATTTCTGGGGGCCAGAGTGAAAGATGAAAGCTGGCGTCAACAATGGCCGGGGAAAAAGGTGGCTGATGATAATGGAACGCCGACGTTGAAAATAGTTCAGGAGAAATCAGGGAAGTATAATGAATATACCGTTGATGGTATTTCTGGTGCGACGCTGACGTCAACGGGCGTTGAAAAGAGTATTAACTACTGGATCAGTGAGCAGGGTTATGGCCCATTTTTGCAGCGACTGAAACAAGACCCGGAGATGTTGTATCGCTGAATAAAGTGCGCCTGCGGATAATTTACTTTAAGCCAGTAGGCGCAGTATCACTCATTTTTTACGGATTTACGCAACGTAACATTTAATTCCTGACGGTCTGGAAGCGTATAATACCCGCCGTAAGATTTCGCCCTCCATCACATATCAATGAAATAAATTTACATAACTTGTCACCCATTGACATTTTTATGATCCAGGTCATGTACAACGCCAGTAAAAATCGATAATGATAATAATTATCATTTGTGTTATTTGGTGCGTATCGTGCGTAAGTTTTGCCTCTCACTGCTGGTAACTCTCTTCAGTCTGCTCATAAGCGTTAGCGTATGGGCCGCGACAAACTATGCTCCGTTTATTGAGGATATTGAGCAACGCCTTGATAAAACAGCAGAACTTTATTCTCAACAGCGCACCGATGAGGCGCGCCGCACGGTACAAATGGCCTACTTTGAGGTGTTTGAAAATCTCGAAGGCCCCATCCGCATCAACATCTCCGCCAGTAAAAGTTACGAAATGGAGAGCGCCTTCGGTGAAATCCGGCGGATGATTGGCGAGAAAAAACCGCTCGCTGATGTGCAGTCGAAAATCGACTGGCTGAAGGCATCGCTACGAGAAGTCGAACCGGTGCTGGACGGCGGACACCGACTGGTGGCGGAAGAGCCGCACAGCGCGCTCACCCGAACGGATATCGCTGTTCACTGGCAAGAGAGCGTCCGTATTATCGACGATCTGCTGGCCCAGGCGGTGAATGACTATCAGGCCGGGAACTACGCTACGGCCAGTCAGCATGTCCAGCAGGCGCACTATCAGGGATTCAAAAACTCTGAGATGGAAATGTCGGTCAGGCAGAATCGCTCGGCCAAAGATGCCGCAGCCATCAACCAACAGTTTTCCGCGCTGATTGCACTTGCCGCTCAACCCGATCGCCTCAACGACGTCTCTTATCAGGTCACCACGCTGTTACAGGATATTGAGGATATTCTGCCAGGCTTACCGACAACCCGCGACGATCAGCTGATTGCAGCCCCACAAACCGCAGACAACGGTCCGGCGGCGGAGGAGAGTTCGCGGACAAACTGGGGTGAAGTGGCGGGCGGAATCAATCAGAGCATTCAGGACGCTATTGCGCGGTATCAACGCGGCGAGACGCAGAATGCCATTCTGGATGTTCAGGACAGCTATTTCGATCGCTTCGAAGCCAGCGGCATGGAAAACAAAATCGGCTCCCGTGATTCGGCGTTCAAAACCACGCTGGAAGCCTACTTCACCCGTCTGGTCAGCTTGATGAAGGCTGGTCAACCGGCAGAAAGACTCCAGTCAGAAGCGAGCGCGCTCGAGCAGGATCTGCAAAAAGCGGTGACGATGCTTGGCGAAGGAGAAGAGACGCAATGGAGTCTGCTGCTTTACAGCCTGATGATCATCGTCCGTGAAGGGTTGGAAGCCCTGCTGATCGTGGCGGCGATTGTCGCCTACATGGTGAAAAACAATCATCAGGATAAGCTGCCGCTGATTCGCCAGTCAGTGATCGTAGCCCTGGTCGCCAGCATAATCACCGCAGTGATTTTCCAGTTGCTGTTCACCAACTCGGGTGCCAGTCGGGAACTGCTGGAAGGCATCACGATGTTGATTGCGGTCGTGATGCTGTTCTTCATGAGCTACTGGCTGCTGTCCAAAGTGGAAGCCCGACACTGGAAGGCCTGGCTGGAAGGCAAGCTGTCCCACTCACTGACGACAGGGTCGCTGGTGGGGCTGTGGCTGACTAGTTTCCTCGCGGTCTATCGCGAAGGCGCCGAAACGGTTCTGTTCTACTACGCCCTGATCGGCGATGCCAAAGATGTCGCCGGACACATGGCGATTGGCGCGGGCTTTGTTATTGGCTGTGTCGTGTTACTGGCGGCGTGGCTGGTCATGCGTTATTCGGTGGTGCGTTTGCCGCTGAAACCCTTCTTTATGTTTACCGGCAGTTTCATGTACCTGATGGCCTTCGTGTTTGCGGGCAAAGGTGTACTGGAGCTGGTGGAAGGCAAACTGTTCCAGCCAACGTTGATTAACGGTTTCCCGGAAATCAGCTGGCTGGGGATTTATCCCTATGTGGAAACGCTGTTACCGCAGGCAGTATTGCTGCTCGCTGCGCTGGTTGCGCTGTGGGTTATGCGGCGAAAAAGCGCCGTTCCTGGGGAAACAATAAAAAACACTCTGTAGTTGTGATTTTAGACGAGAGGATATGTCTGATGACCATGAAGAAAACCCTGATTGCCAGCGCAGTGATGGCCGGAATTTTCACCGCACCGGCAGCGTTCGCCTTTAAAGAGTATCCGGCGGGCGAGCCTGTCGTGATGAATGAAATGGAGCTGGCCGCCGTTTATCTGCAGCCGATTGATATGGAGCCGCGCGGCATGGGCTTACCGGCAGCCAAAGCCGATATTCACCTTGAGGCGGATATTCACGCGGACGAAGGCAGCAAAAACGGCTTTGGCGCAGGAGAGTGGATCCCCTATCTGACCATCAGCTACACCCTGGTCAACAGCGATACCGGTGAAAAACAGGAAGGAACGTTTATGCCGATGGTCGCCAGCGATGGCCCTCACTATGGCGCGAACGTCAAGATGATGGGCGTGGGCAACTACAAAGTGACTTACCACATTGAACCGCCGTCAAAAGCGGGGATGCACCGTCACACCGACAGTGACACTGGTGTCGGTCGCTGGTGGAAACCGTTTGATGTGAGCTACGAATTTAAATACGTCGGTCTGAACTAAGAAAACCGATGCGCCGGGATGCTAACTCATCCCGGCCGAGTCAATCCGCTGTTCTGAGTCGATGTCATGAGTTACTTTTTCGTCACCACGTTACAGGTCTTTTTCTGCATCGCGTTACTCTCCGGCGTTCTCTGGAGTCGAAACGATCCCCCTTCCTTACGCCCTCTGGGCTGGACGCTGCTTATTGGTCTGGCAGCCGGCGTGCTGGCAGGACTGACGCTGCGCGGTTCACAACCGGTACAGCTGTTACTGGTCGGAACGGAAGTGATGGTCACGTTGCTGTTTGTGCTCAGCTTCTGGTGGGCGGGAAACCGTGTGCGCTATTTGTGGCAAGGGATTCTGGTCTTTGGCGCAGCGCGTCACTGGGCGCTCGATCCGAATCTCGGTGGCTTAACCAGCACGCATGTCCTGAATACTGAACTGCTGCTGAATTTGACGGCAGTGGTCCTCGCCTTCGCGATCCTTTGTCTGGCTGGCGTGCTTTGCGCCATGCTGCTGCGCCGAATCCGCGTGCTGTACTGGCCATTCACCCTCATTCTGCTGGTCATGCTGTGGCTGCCGTTAAGCGGTAATTTGCTGTTGCTGTTGATGAAGCTACAGGTACTGCCGCTGGCGAAATCGCTGCTGAGCTTTGTGGCGAAAGTGACCAATAATGCGCCAGCCTATAACTGGATGGCGGTGGGATTACTGCTGCTTCTGGCGCTGTGCTGGCTGCCGTCGTTGCTGAGCGCCCATCGTCAGACGCGGGCAACAGAAGAACCGATTGCACATCGCCTGGCGCTGGCGCAGCGGCGGAATGCGCTACGGCTTTGGCTGGTCACCCTCGGCTGTGCCGTGGTGGTGATTGCCGGGCAACTGTGGTGGGACAACGTCGCGTCTCAGCCGCCGCAGCTTTCGCAAGCCATCCCGGTAACGCTCGCCAGTGACGGCAGTGTCCATCTGCCGGTTGAACAACTGCGGGACGGTAAGTTGCATCGCTTTGTCTGGGTGGCTGACGATGGCAAAGCCGTGCGCTTTTTCATCATCAACCGTTATCCCGACAAACTGCGCTTTGGCGTGGTGTTTGATGCCTGTCTATTGTGCGGCGATCAGGGCTATGTGATGGAAGGCAATCAGGTCATTTGCGTCGCCTGTGGGGTACATATTTTTATCCCTTCCATTGGCAAACCCGGCGGTTGCAATCCGGTACCGATTGAAAACTGGCACAACGATGAAAAAGAGTTAGTGATCCCCGGTAAAGAACTGGCCGCTGGCGTGAACTACTTCTCGACGGTGATGACCATTCAGGTGACCGATCCGGTTGATGGTTCAACGTTGACCAATACCTCGGCGGACTTCAAGTACAGCTACGGCGGTAAGACCTGGTTCTTTTCCTCCGAAGAGAACTATGACCGTTTTCGTCAAACGCCGGAACAGTTTGTTCCTGCCGAACTGAGGGAGGAGTAACGATGCTGTGTCGAATGTTACGACAATCCTGGGGACGCAACCTGCGGCGTAAAGGGCTGGCGATTATCACGGTCTTTCTTGCAGCCAGCCTGATCTCGGCGCTGCTGGCGGTGTCGATCGATATCGGTGACAAAATGTCGAGGGAGCTCAAATCCTACGGCGCAAACATCCTGATTGAGCCTGCCGGACAAGCTGCATTGCCTGCGCTGTTTAGCGAAAGCAGTAATCCGCTCTCTGGGCAGGATTTCCTTGATGAAGCTGAATTGCCGAATATCAAAGATATTTTCTGGCGCAATAACATTGTCGGTTTTGCGCCGATGCTGGGCGGTGAAGTCACCGTGAACGATAACGCGGTGCGCATTCTCGGGACGTTCTTCAGCCAACCGGTCGATATTCCGGATGAAGAGGGATATGAAACCGGACAGAAAACGGTTAGCCCGTTCTGGCAGGTGACCGGCGACTGGCCGCAGGAAGGCGAGAACAGTCCACCGCAAACGCTCGTGGGGCATGCGCTGGCGCGACAAACAGGATGGAAAGCGGGTGATACGCTGGTATTAAACAACGCGGATACAACAGTGCCTGTCACCGTCAGCGGGATCCTCTCCAGCGGCGGCGAGGAAGATAACCAACTGGTGATGCCGCTCGCGATAGCGCAGACGCTATTGGGGTTGCCCGGCAAGGTGCAGGCCATTCGTGTTTCGGCGCTGACGGTACCGGAAAATGAGCTTTCACGTCGCGCGCGGGAAAATCTGGATGCGCTTAATGCGGAAGAGTACGACCTCTGGTACTGCACTGCTTATGTTTCTTCTATCGCCCACCAACTGGAGGAGGCGATCTCCGGGGCGGAGGTGCGCCCGGTCTGGCAAGTCGCCGCCTCTGAAGGGGTGGTGATTGACAAAATTCAGTTGCTGATGGCGGTGGTGACGATTGCCGCGCTGGCGGCATCGGCAATGGGGATCGCCTCGCTGATGACCAGCACGATTATGGAACGCGCCAAAGAGATCGGTCTGATGAAGGCGCTTGGCGCGCGTCAGTGGCAGATCATGCTGCTGTTCTACCTCGAAGCCGCTTCCAGTGGGCTGGCAGGCGGGGCGCTGGGATGCGTTGCCGGATGGGGGCTGGCGAAAGCGATTGGCGTGATGCTGTTCGACGCTCCTCTCGATTTCGCGTGGATTGTGGTGCCGTGTGTACTGGTGGTTGCGATGTTGATTGCCCTGATCGGAACCTGGTTCCCGGCGCGGCGCATTGCGCGACTTTATCCCGTGGAGGTGCTGTATGGCCGCTAAACGGACAATGCTCTGGCTGCTGGTGTGGCGGGCGCTGCGCCTGCGTTTTCAGCGGGTCAGCGTGGTTTTTGCCGCGCTGATGGTGGGGGCGACCATCGTGACGGCGCTGAGCGCGGTATGGTTCGACATCAATACTAAAATGAGTGAAGAGTTACGCACCTTCGGCGCCAACTTCTACATCGGGCCGGGGCACGGCGCGAGTATGCCACAGCGGGAGCTACAGACCCTTCTGGATGATGCGCCAGCGGGGCTGGTTCACGGTGCCAGTCCGTGGTTATACGGCATGGCGCGTACCGAACTGGAAAAAGTGGTGATCGTCGGCGTCTGGTTTGAATCGTTGCAAAAACTGGTGCCTTACTGGCAGGTTCAGGGGAGCTGGATTGGCGTCAGCTTCGACGATCGCAACGCGATGATTGGCATCAAGCTGGCGGAGCGCCTCAACGTTCAGCCCGGCGATAACGTCACGCTGGTCGATCATAACCAGCGGAAAAACCTGCAGATTAAAGGCATTGTCGAAGCCGGTGACGCCACGGACAACATGCTGATCGTCAGCCTCGACGTGGCGCAAGCCTGGCTGCATCAGCCGGGGAAAATCAGCCACGGCCTGTTGAGCGTCAGTAATGATGTTGGCCAGGTTGATCGCTATGCCAGCCGGTTGCAAAGCCAGTATCCGGATCTGGAGATTCGCCCGGTGCGTAAAGTCTCCGCCTCAGAAGGACAGGTGCTGGATAAGATCAAAGGGCTGATGGGACTGGTATCGCTGGTGATTCTGGCGCTCTCTTCCCTGTGCGTGAATACCACCCTGATGGCGATAGTCGGCGAGCGTGCCCGCGAGTTCGCTCTGCAAAAAGCGCTGGGTGCCAGCAATGGCGACATCGTACGGCAAATCTTGCTGGAAACCTGCATTATCGCCCTTGCGGCCGTAGTGTGCGGCTGGTTGTTGGGGTATTTGCTGGCGCAACTGTTGGGACTGACGGTATTCAACGCGGCGATCTCGCTGCGTCTGCCGGTGCTGCCCATCACCCTCGTATTGTCTTTACTGGTCGCCATTCTGGCGGCGATTGTTCCGGTACGGCGTGCGGTCAGCGTCGAACCCGCTAACGTGCTGAAAGGAGAGTAGCGCCATGTCCGTGACGCAGATTCCACAGGTGGCGATCGAAACACGTCACCTCTATAAACGGTTTGGCGACGTTACCGCCCTGGATGATATTAACCTACGAATTACGCAAGGGGAGTTTGTCGCCATCATGGGGGCCTCCGGCTCCGGGAAAACGACGCTGATGAACATCCTCACCTGTCTGGATACCGCAACGGAAGGTCAGGTGTTTCTTGAGGGTACGGACGCCGCCGCGCTGGATGAAGAGGGACGGCGTCGTTTTCGCGCCGAGAAGATTGGCCTGGTGTTCCAGCAATTCCATCTCATTCCCTTTTTAACCGCGCTGGAAAATATCATGCTGGCGCAGCACTACCACAGCGTGGTGGACGAGGCAGCAGCCAGAAAAGTACTGGAACAGGTCGGCCTTGGGCACCGCGTCACCCATTTACCCAGCCAGCTTTCCGGTGGGGAGCAGCAGCGTGTCTGTATTGCGCGGGCGCTGGTGAATGAGCCGCCGGTCATTTTCGCGGATGAACCGACAGGCAACCTCGATGAAGAGAATGAACAGCGGGTGTTGGATTTGCTTACCGATTTGCACCGCCAGGGGCGCACGATAGTCATGGTGACGCATAACCCGGCGCTTGGGCAGTTTGCCGATCGCATTTTGCGTCTGCAACACGGAAAGTATCTGGGAGAGGAGGCGATGCAACATGCGCTGGCTTAACGTTTTCATTCTCTCACTGGCGGTATTGCTCAGTGGCTGTAAAGAGGAAAAGCTGGCTGTCGGCGAAACGGCTCCGGCGCTGGCGGCCTTCGATTTACAAGGCCAGGAGTCCGGACTGGATCGCTGGCAGGGAAAATCCATCTATCTCAATTTCTGGTCGGCAGGCTGCGGTGGTTGTCTGGCGGAGATGGATTCGCTGGAAACGCTCAGCCAGAAATGGGGCGATAGCGTGGTAGTGGTGGCGGTGAATACCGATCCGGGTACGGTCAACCTGGATGCGCTTCTGGCGAAGCACCAGGTGTCGTATCCGGTCCTTCGCGATCAGATGAAAATCACTCAGGAACGATACCAGGTCATCGGCACACCGACCTCGGTCCTGATTGATCCACAAGGCCGGGTGCTGGAGTGTCATCAGGGAATGCGTAAACCGGCGGAATTAGCCGCCACGTTCGCCCGTCTCGCGGGGCAATAAGTTTTCGGTGGAGGGATACCGCTGATGGCATTTATCTGGAACGACGAGAGCCTGGCTCTCCTGCGTGAAAACGCGGGCGTCCTCTCGACGCAACACATTGCGCAGATGCTGTGCACCAATGTGACGGTGGTGCGCAATATGGCTTACCGGCTGAAACTCAGTTTGCGTGTGTCGGCGTATAGCCAGAAGAGAATTCAACAGGTTCAGGCATTGTATGAATCCGATGAACCGCTGACCATGAAGGAGATTGCCGTGCGAACCGGGCTCACGTTCAGCACGGTGCAGTACATCGTCTATGTCAAACTGAAACATAAGCCCTATGCCACCCGCGAGTTTATCGCGTTCGAAACACAGGATGCGGTGCATTACCGCGTGCAAAAAGAGTTTGTCGATACCGAGCGTACGCGACTGCAACAACCGATGGATAACAGCCGTTTTCAGGAACTGTATCTCAAAGACGGGACAGCCTACTGCGCGCGTAACATCCGCCATGAAGTCATTATCTCTGAATAGCGGAAACCACATTTCGTTCGCTGACGAAGCAAGCATCGTCGCAAGCATTCAGGATAGGTCATCTTCTCCTTACAGGACGCTGAAGCATGACCCTTCTTTTTGCATTCGACCCCGACCAGGTTGTGATGATTGCCTTAACCTTTGTTCTTGCGGGGATGGTGAAAGGCGTCACCGGCATGGGGCTGCCTACTGTGGCAATGGGGATCCTCGGCTCGCTGATCTCTCCGGTTGCGGCGGCGGCTATGCTGTTGTTACCTTCGCTTATCAGCAATCTGTTTCAGTTTGGCGGCGGTGGAAATACCCGGATGTTGCTGAAGCGACTCTGGCCTATGCTGCTAACGGTGGTGATTGCCACACTGTTGGCCAGCGTCTGGATCACCGGTGGCGAGACTTCCCGCACACAGTTTGCGCTCGGGCTGGCGCTGATGGTGTATGCGCTCTGGACCCTGGCGGGAAAACGAATTGCGATCGCACCGCGGCGTGAAAAACCGCTCTCACTGGTTGTCGGATTCGCTACCGGCTTGTTGACCGGCGGAACGGGCGTCTTTGTGATGCCGGCGGTGCCGTGGATCCAGTCGCTGGGCTTTGAGAAGGATGAACTGGTTCAGGCGCTCGGTATCTCTTTTACCTTTTCCACGCTGGCGTTAGCACTGGGTCTGTGGTGGCACGACGCGCTCCCCGTGCAGTCGCTGAGCTTATCGGCATTCGCCATCGTTCCGGCGCTGCTCGGCCAGTGGGCAGGCACTCGTATCCGACGGGTCATCTCACCCGTTGTCTTTAAACGTTGCTTTCTGTTTTGTCTGCTGGGGCTAAGTATCGAAATGATGCTCCGTGCTGTGACTTAATGACAAAATCGTGCCATGGTTAACTCCTCCCCGAGGCTGAGAGGTCAGTATGATGTCAATAGTCGTAAATGAAGAAGACGGCGAACTCGAATCACGAATGGCGCTGACGGCGGCGGTGATGGCGGACAAATCGCGATCCCGGATGCTGTGTGCGCTGATGGATGGCCGGGCATGGACGGCGACGGAACTGAGCGCGGTGGCGGATATCTCGCCGTCTACCGCCAGTGCGCACCTGGCCCGTCTGTGCGAGCAGCGGTTCGTGGTTTCTCTCGCCCAGGGGCGGCACCGCTATTTTCGCCTTGCAAGCGCAGACATTGCGGAACTGCTGGAGCGTCTGATGGGCGTCGCCTGGACATCAACGGCATCGCGGAAAATCACTACGCCTTTGAGTTTGCGTCATGCGCGGACCTGTTATGACCATCTGGTCGGAGAAGTGGCGGTGAGACTGTTTGATACGCTGGTTTCCCGACAGTGGCTGACGGCAGATGGCGAAACCTTGACGCCTCTGGGTGAGGAGAAACTGGCGGATCTGGGCATTGTCGTACAGGCCAGCGTGTCGCGACGCAAATTTAGCTGCGGCTGTCTGGACTGGAGCGAGCGACGTTATCATCTGGGTGGTGTACTTGGCGCGGCGCTACTGACCTGGCTTACCGGGCAGCGGTGGATAAAAACAGCACCGGGAAGCCGCCAGGTCACCTTCACGCCCTCCGGGATCCGCAAGCTGCAAATGATATTTGGCATCAATATGATGCGCTGAATCCCTGTTTTTGCGGTCTCGTTCCCAAAAATGTGTCATATATCTGTCACACTTATGAATGACGAATAACAACACGAGGTCGTAGGGATGAACAAATCGTTAATTGCCGCCGCTGTCGCAGGGGTTGTGATGGTGTCTTCTGCCGCGCAGGCACAAACGGCGCCGGAAGGCTATCAGCTACAGCAAGTATTGATGATGAGTCGACATAACTTACGTGCGCCGCTGGCGAACAATGGCAGCGTGCTGGAGCAGTCCACTCCGAATAAATGGCCTGAATGGGATGTGCCGGGCGGACAGCTCACCACCAAAGGTGGCGTGCTGGAAGTGTATATGGGCCATTACATGCGTGAATGGCTGGCAGAGCAGGGGATGGTGAAATCCGGCGAGTGCCCGGCACCGGATACGGTCTATACCTATGCCAACAGTCTGCAGCGTACGGTCGCGACCGCCCAGTTCTTTATCACCGGCGCGTTCCCTGGCTGCGATGTTCCGGTGCATCACCAGGAAAAAATGGGCACCATGGACCCCACCTTTAACCCGGTGATCACCGATGATTCAGCGGCTTTCCGCGAGAAAGCCGTACAGGCGATGGAAAAAGAGCGCAGCCAGATGCAACTTGATGACAGCTACAAGTTGCTGGAACAGATGATTAACTACAAAGACTCGCCATCGTGCAAGGAAAAACAGCAGTGTTCGCTGACTGACGCTAAAGATACCTTTAGCGCGAACTATGAGCAGGAGCCCGGTGTCACCGGACCGCTGAAAGTGGGGAACTCGCTGGTGGACGCTTTCACGCTGCAATACTACGAAGGATTCCCGATGGATCAGGTGGCCTGGGGCGAAATTAAATCCGATCAGCAGTGGAAGGTGTTGTCGAAACTGAAAAATGGCTATCAGGACAGCCTGTTTACCTCTGCGGAGGTCGCACGTAACGTGGCGAAACCGCTGGTGAAATACATCGACAAAGCGCTGGTAACCGAACAGGCGAAAGCGCCGAAAATTACCGTGCTGGTGGGGCATGACTCAAACATCGCCTCACTGCTTACCGCACTGGAATTCAAACCCTATCAGTTACATGATCAAAACGAACGCACGCCGATTGGCGGCAAAATTGTCTTCCAGCGCTGGCATGACACGAAGGCCAACCGCGATCTGATGAAAATTGAGTATGTGTATCAGAGTTCAGAGCAACTGCGTAATGCGGATGTGCTGACGCTGAAAGCCCCGGCGCAACGCGTGACCCTGGAGTTGAAAGGATGCCCGATTGATGCGAACGGTTTCTGTCCGATCGACAAGTTTGACGCACTGCTGAATGAGGCGGCGAAATAAATGAGGTTCCCCCGCGCAAGCGGGGGATTTAACGGCTTAAACGTTTTTACGTTCGATGGTCTGTTCGCCCCAGAAGAGCGCGTCTTTATCTGTCTTATCAAAGGCTTTAATGAGCACTTCATCGCTGCCTTCTTCCCAAATTTTTTCTGCCAGCTTTTCGTCATATCCGGCAACTTCAAATATGGCTTCGGCTATTTCCGGCGATGTATTGCGCATACTTGCCCACTCACCGACGTGATGAGCCTTCGCTTCTTGAGTTGGCATTCTTATCCTCCCGTTGAAGATTAGCCGTTGAGCTTCACTGCCAGACCGGCAACGTATTCGCCCTGATAACGTGCGATAGAGAGTTCTTCCTGACTGGGCTGGCGTGAACCGTCACCACCGGCAATGGTCGTTGCGCCATAAGGCGTACCACCGCGAACTTGCGAAACATCGAACAGTTCCTGTGCGGCGTAGCCGATGGGCACAATCACCATCCCATGATGGGCAAGTGTAGTCCATGTAGACGTAATCGTTTGTTCCTGACCGCCGCCTGTCCCGGTAGAACTGAAAACGCTGGCGAGTTTGCCATACAGCGCGCCGGACGCCCACAATCCGCCCGTCTGATCGAGGAAGGTACGCATCTGGCCTGACATATTGCCAAAGCGCGTTGGCGTACCAAAAATAATGGCGTCGTAATCCGCCAGTTCTTGCGGGGTGGCGACGGGCGCGTTTTGCGTCTTGCCTCCGGCTTTGGCAAAAATTTCAGCTGGCATGGTTTCCGGTACACGCTTAATCACGACCTCTGCGCCATCCACTTTGTTTGCCCCTTCCGCTACCGCGTGCGCCATCGTTTCGATGTGTCCGTACATGGAATAATAAAGCACCAGAACTTTAGCCATTTGTACTACTCCTCGTATTAACCGTGTCTGTAGCGATTCGCTACCCTCTTTAAAGATATGACGTGGCGCTGAGAGTGCAAATATCACGACCATTTCTTTGATTTATAACAAATTTTAGGACAGCCTGTTTTGTAGCAAAATGATACATTTTCTCGCCGCTAAATTTTGCTAATCATAAGAAAGGCTTATTGATAAACTGAGGCAATTATTTCTCAACACGGACTTAAGCTGTTGCAGGATATTACCAGCGGCGGGCCGAACGCTCTGTATTGCCTAAGCTTAGTTTCACGTCGCGAGGTGAATGGCATCCGCCATCCGTGGCGTGAGGAGTCACTCCTCAGTACCTATGCAATATGATGTCTAATCAATGACGGAGGTCAGTAATGGCAAACCATCGAGGCGGTTCCGGTAATTTTGCCGAAGACCGTGAAAGAGCATCAGAAGCAGGTAAGAAAGGTGGTCAGCACAGCGGGGGGAATTTTAAAAATGACCCGCAGCGTGCCTCTGAAGCAGGTAAAAAAGGGGGCAAGAGCAGTGGTGGTAGCCGTAACAGCTAGCATTGCCGCACTTGTCGATCATCATGTTCAGCCTACCCTTACTGCGTGATGACGCCACCGCCGCCGGATACTCCGGCGGTTTTTTTTGCCCGTCAGGTTGAACTGAAAGGAAACGCCACGCAGACTATGCGCCACTGACAGATTCACCAAACAAGGAAAGGGCATGGCCGAACGTGCTGAGAAAAAAACAGGTAAACGCTCGCAGGCGGTCAGCGCGAAACGCGAAGCGATTCTGACAGCCGCATTAAATACGTTTTCACAATATGGTTTTCACGGCACACGTATTGAACACATTGCCGAGCAGGCCGGCGTCTCCAAAACCAATCTTCTTTATTACTACCCGTCAAAAGAGGCGCTGTATGTCGCCGTGCTACGACAGATTCTGGATATCTGGCTGGCGCCCTTAAAAGCGTTTCGGGAAGATTTTGCGCCATTGGCTGCCATTAAAGAGTACATCCGGCTAAAGCTGGAAGTGTCCCGTGATTACCCGCAGGCCTCGCGTCTTTTTTGCATGGAGATGCTGGCCGGTGCGCCGCTGTTGATGGATGAATTGACCGGCGATCTGAAAACGCTGATTGATGAAAAGTCCGCGCTGATTGCCGGTTGGGTGAAGAGCGGCAAACTGGCGCCGATCGACCCGCATCATCTGATCTTCATGATTTGGGCTTCAACACAGCATTACGCCGATTTTGCGCCTCAGGTTGAGGCGGTGACGGGCGCAACGCTGCGTGACGAAACCTTTTTTAATCAGACGGTTGAAAACGTTCAACGCATGATTATTGAGGGAATTCGCGTTCGTTAATTGGCAGGCGGCAGTGGGCAGCTCATATCGCCTTCTTCGCACTGTAGCAGCGAGGCGAGAAACGCTTCACGCTCGGCGGTTTTATCCGCCAGACACTGATTGGCGATCATCACCTGAGCACTTCCCCCCTCGGTGCCGGAGCTGATAAGCGCGCAGTCGGCATCGCGCATGGCGATCCACGCGGTCTGCGCCTTTTTCAGCAGTTCCTGCTGTGGCGGGGCTGCGCGTTTCAGCGCATTCTGATACGTTTCATTCAGTTCTTTGTCTGCCGTCTGATACTGGGTGACGGCACAGGTATTCATTTCCGCTTGCGTGCTGGCATTTGCGCAGTCATCGGCCAGCGCCTGACCGCTGAGCAGCAGCGCAGCGCAGGTGAGTAGTATTCGTTTCATCATTCCCTCTGGCTCCATAAAAAAAGGCCCCGTTTCCGGAGCCTTAATTAACCACAGCCTTAGCCAATTGTCATCAGGCTTGCGTTACCTCCGGCGGCTGCCGTGTTCACGCTTAACGAACGCTCGACGTACAGTCGCTCCAGCAGAATATTGCTTTCACCACGGGCGAAACCTTGTACCGAGACAATCGCGCCTTCACGGGCTGCTACCGCTTCACACAGGGCACGAAGCTGATCGGAATCGCCGTGGAAGATCACCGCATCAAAAGGCTGCGTTGTCAGGCTGTCGGTTTTCGCAAACGCAATGCGGGCAGAAACCGCTGCCGGCAGGCGTTTCGCCAGGTCACGGTGAAAGGCATCGTCAGTCCACAAAATCTGACTCCCGACCGAAGTGACGGCGGCAAGTTGCACCAGCGCATCCTGTTCATCATCCGCGATACACAGTACGCGCTCACGCGGTAACAGCGTCCAGGTGTTACGCTCCCCGGTAGGGCCAGGCAGCAGACGCTGCGTACCGGCCTGCGCCAGTTCACCAAACTGTTGGCAAAGTTGACGTAACACAGGACGATCGGCCGCCCACTCGCTGAGCGCTTCCAGCGGCTGGATCAGCGCGGCTTTCAACTGGGCGTCTACCGGATAGTCCGTATCCTGACGCGCCAGAGTGATGGCCAGCGCATTTTCCGGACGATTTGCCAGCAGACGGTAGAGATAGAGCGGCCCACCGGCTTTCGGACCGGTCCCCGAGAGTCCTTCGCCGCCGAACGGCTGTACGCCGACGACCGCCCCCACCATATTCCGGTTAACGTACAGGTTGCCTACGTGCGCCGAACCGGTGACCTGGGCAATGGTTTCATCAATACGGGTGTGGACGCCCAGCGTCAGACCGTAGCCGGAGGCGTTGATTTGGTCAATCAGCGCGTCCAGGTTGTTGCGGTTGTAGCGTACAACGTGCAGAACCGGACCAAAGACCTCTTTTTGCAGCTCGTCAATGCTTTCCAGTTCGATCAGCGTTGGCGCAACGAATGTACCGCTTTGCCATTCACGGACATCTTCACTGTTTTCACGCGCCGCCTGGAATACCGGACGACCTTTCGCCCGCATAGCCTGAATATGCTGTTCAATATTGGATTTGGCTTCACTGTCGATCACCGGACCGATATCGGTGGTCAGACGCCCCGGGTTGCCCATCCGGCATTCGGCCATCGCGCCACGCAGCATTTTCAGCGTGTGGTCGGCGATATCATCCTGTAGACAGAGTATGCGCAGCGCGGAGCAGCGCTGTCCGGCGCTGTCAAATGCCGAGGACAGTACGTCGACCACCACCTGTTCGGTGAGGGCAGACGAGTCAACGATCATCGCGTTCATGCCGCCCGTTTCGGCGATCAGGGGAATCGGACGTCCCTGTGCATCCAGACGCGTCGCGATGTTACGTTGCAGCAGCGTCGCCACTTCGGTAGAACCGGTAAACATCACGCCGCGCACGCGGCTGTCGGCGGTCAATTGCGCGCCCACCGTTTCACCCCGGCCAGGCAGCAGTTGCACCACGCCCGGCGGTACGCCAGCTTCCAGCAAGATGGCAATGCCCTGGGCTGCGATAAGCGGCGTCTGTTCCGCGGGTTTTGCCAGTACGCTGTTGCCTGCAGCCAGCGCGGCGGCGATTTGTCCGCTGAAAATGGCCAGCGGGAAGTTCCACGGGCTGATGCAAACCACCGGACCGAGCGGGCGGTGGGTCTCATTATCAAAATCGTCACGCACCTGACCGGCGTAATAATGCAGGAAGTCTACTGCTTCACGCACTTCGGCAATGGCGTTGGCGAAGCTCTTACCGGCTTCACGCACCAGAATGCCGATCAGCTGTTGCATCTGGCCTTCCATCAACACGGCAGCGCGATGGAGGATGGCGGCACGTTCATGCGGCGGCGTCGCAAACCAGATAGGAGCATTGTTCACCGCGCTTTGCAGCGCCTGTTCGACTTCAGCTTCACTGGCTTCACGGACATAACCGACGATGTCTTTCGGTTCTGCCGGGTTGACCACCGGGCTCATTTCGCCCTCGGCAACCGGTGTCTCGAGCATCGGCAATGCTCGCCATTTTTGCAGCGCGCTGTTGAGCAGGGCAGAGGAGAGGGAGGCCAGACGATGTTCGTTGGAAAGATCCAGACCGGCAGAGTTTTCGCGCCCTTTGCCGTACAAATCGCGCGGCAGCGGAATTTTCGGATGCGGCAGACCGGTCTGACCTTCCTGCTGCGCCAGTTTTTCGACGGCCTCGACCGGATCGGCCACCAGTTCGTCCAGCGGCAGCGTGGTATCCGCGATACGGTTAACAAAGGAGGTGTTCGCCCCGTTTTCCAGCAGACGACGCACCAGGTACGCCAGCAGCGTTTCATGGGTGCCAACCGGTGCATAAATGCGGCACGGACGGTTCAGTTTGCCATCCGCCACTTTACCGGTGACCTGTTCGTACAGCGGCTCACCCATTCCATGCAGGCACTGGAACTCATACTGACCTGGATAGTAGTTCTGTCCGGCCAACTGGTAAATGGCTGCCAGCGTATGGGCGTTGTGGGTCGCAAATTGTGGGTAGATCAAATTCGGTACGTTGAGCAGCTTTTTCGCGCAGGCGAGATAAGAGACATCGGTGTAGACCTTGCGCGTATAAACCGGGTAGCCTTCCAGACCGTCCATCTGGGCGCGTTTGATCTCGCTATCCCAGTAGGCGCCTTT
>NZ_JBFWLF010000039.1:0-22075 GCF_050252275.1 Citrobacter sp.
GACAGGTTTTCCTTGATACTGGATCTGCACCGCAGCCGGCGCGCCAATTTTAAGCTTGTAAGGTGCCTGACCGGTCAGGTTTAAATTACCATCTTTACGCTGCATTCCGCTGAACAGCTTTTTACCTGTCGCATCGCTGACTTCCAGCCAGCAATCGGCGGTAAAGTTCATTACCAGCGCGTTTGGATCCGCAGCGGCTTCCACACCCGCCTGATTGGTCGGCAACGGTGCCGCGCCATCCGGCGTTGCCGGTGTCGCAGGAGAGGTTGTTGCGGTATCAACGTTGGCCTGAGAAGGCGCGACTACGGCGTTCTGCTGCGGGTCAACCGCAGGTGCCGTCGTCGGCGCAGGCGTTTGCACCGTCTCCGCCGGACCGGTTGCCGCTGGCGTGTTGTCCTGAGTTGCCGTCGCGCTGGTGTCCAGCGGCACGCTTTGTGTGTTTTCGCTGTTGGCGTTCAGCTCAGCAGAGGATTGATCGGCCATCGTGGAGATCTCTTCCTGCTGCGCTTTGTGGTTTTGCCACCACCATGCGCCCGTCAGGCCGACCACCACAAACAGCACCAGCCAGGTAAACGTCATCAACCAGCCATCACGCTTTCTACGGCGCTTGCCTAATGAGAAGCTCTGCATCGGTGCCACTTTCGCCGCACGCACCGGAGCCTGTTTCTCCAGAGCCGGTAACAGTTCTTCTTCAGGAATATGGACCAGACGTGCATAAGAGCGAATGTATCCGCGCAGGAACGTTGAAGCCAGGTCGGCAGGCGCCTTATCGTCTTCAATGTCGCGTACGGTGGATACCTTCAGGCAAAGTCTCTCAGCGACAGCCTGCTGGCTGAGTCCGAGTTGTTCACGGGCATTACGTAGGCGAACGCCGGTGGATTGTGCTTCATGTTGGTCGTGAGTGGCTTCAGTATTCATTCGCTACAGCTGCTGGTGAAAATTAGGGTTCAGGCGCCGGTGAGTCACAATGCCCACCCACACCGCGAAAATCGGTTCAGTCAACCTGAGTCAAACAGTATAAACCTCTCTGCTGACTCTTAACAAAAACAGCTTAAGCCTGAGGGCTAAACTATTGTCGCGCCGTACATACTGCCTTAAAGTCGACAAAAACGCACCGTTATTATTGACCGGACAAGTACAACCCTGGCCCTCATGCAAATTACATTGCGCCACAGCACAAAAATCCGGCTTTGGCGCAATGTGCATCAGACGGTTTTAACGTCGATAGCCTCACCCTGCATACGCTTACGTAGTGTACGTTTAGTCCGGTCGATCACATCCCCCGCCAGTTGTCCGCAGGCAGCGTCAATATCATCACCGCGTGTTTTACGCACAATGGTGGTAAAGCCGTAGCTCATCAGCACCTTAGAGAAACGGTCAATACGGCTATTAGAACTACGTCCATAAGGCGCCCCCGGGAACGGGTTCCATGGGATCAGGTTAATTTTACAAGGCGTATCTTTCAGCAACTCTGCCAGTTGATGCGCATGCTCTGTGCCATCGTTAACGTGATCCAGCATGACGTATTCAATAGTGACGCGTCCCTGGTTGGCATTGGATTTCTCCAGATAACGGCGAACCGCGCCCAGGAAGGTTTCGATATTGTACTTTTTGTTGATTGGTACAATTTCGTCACGAATGTCGTCATTCGGCGCGTGCAGCGAGATCGCCAGCGCGACGTCAATCATGTCACCTAATTTGTCGAGCGCAGGCACGACGCCGGAAGTCGACAGCGTGACGCGACGCTTGGACAGACCGAAGCCGAAATCATCAAGCATGATTTCCATGGCTGGCACAACGTTAGTCAGGTTGAGCAGCGGTTCCCCCATCCCCATCATCACCACGTTGGTGATTGGACGCTGACCAGTGATTTTCGCCGCGCCGACAATTTTCGCCGCACGCCAGACCTGACCAATAATTTCAGAAACGCGCAGGTTACGGTTAAAACCCTGCTGTGCGGTTGAACAGAATTTACATTCCAGCGCACAACCCACCTGCGAAGAGACGCACAGCGTGGCGCGATCATCTTCCGGGATATACACCGTTTCGACGCGCTGATCGCCCACGGCAATTGCCCATTTGATGGTGCCATCGGAGGAGCGCTGTTCTTCAACCACTTCCGGTGCGCGGATTTCCGCCACCTCTTTGAGCTTGTTGCGCAGCACTTTGTTGATGTCAGTCATCTCATCAAAGTTGTCGCTGCAATAGTGGTACATCCATTTCATCACCTGGTCAGCGCGAAACGGCTTCTCACCCATCTCTTTAAAGAATTCGCGCATCTGCTGACGATTCAGATCCAGCAGGTTGATTTTGCCATTTTTCGCAGGAACCGCAGGGGTGATGATTTCGGAAGTGTTAACTAATTCAGACATAATTTTTTCCGGCCTCGTTGTTACACGTTATGGCCCATGGGAGGTTGAAAAGAAACGCCCCGGTAAGCTGTGCTCATCCGGGGCGTTGCATTGTACAAAGTCTGGCGCAAGGATGCCACGTTTGCACGCGGCATTTACCGAAAAATTATTCCCGAAGGGATCAGCGAGTGCGAGCGCACACTTCGCCTTCACCGAAGAAATAGGCGATTTCGCGCTGGGCGGATTCCACGGAATCCGAACCGTGAGTCCCGTTTTCAGTGAAGCTGTCGGCGTAGTCGGCACGCAGCGTACCCGCCAGGGCGTTAGCCGGGTTGGTTGCACCCAGCAGATCGCGGTGACGCTGTACCGCGTTTTCGCCTTCCAGCACGGACACCACGATAGGACCAGAGGTCATGAACTCGACCAGACCGTCAAAGAACGGTTTGCCATCATGCTCAGCATAGAAACCGCGCGCCTGTTCAACGGTCAGGTGCAGCATTTTGGTACCGACGATTTTGAACCCTGCTGCTTCAAAGCGCGCAAAGATATTACCAATAACGTTTTTTGCCACCGCGTTTGGCTTGATGATGGAAAAAGTACGTTCAATAGCCATGATTACCTCTGAAAGATGTTCTGTTGTGTTTTACCTGGCGCGGATTATAAAGAGCATCCCGGCTATTGCATATGGATGAAGGTAACATTTTTTTAAAATAAGATGAGCATTAGCAACAAAAAGTGTCAACCTGGTCTACTGCAACGTAAACCTCACCGTCGCAACCTGCCCGCTCTCATCCATCGCCAGTAGCTGATAGTCACCTTTTTCGCGCAGACGTAACGTGACACCGCGCCCACGTTCTTGTAGCGGTTCGCCATTAAGGAACCACCAGCGCTCTCCTGTGCCGCCGCTGCTCTGAAGCGTTACGCTCGCCTCTGTAGCCCCCGGTAAACGTCTGACGATTGCGCCATCACGCACGCCAGACAGCAACAGTGGTAATGCGGGATCCTGCCCGTGCGGCGGACACACCGTTGAGGATAACGGCAAGCGCACACGGCGACGCTCAGCGGCGGGCAACCACGGTTCAAGCGGCAACGGCCAGACAATCAGCATTTGTTCTTGCGCCTGCGGACAATCAGCGGCAACGCGTCGGCCTGCCTTATCCAGCCAGATCGGGAAACGAATACCGCTCACCCCTTCCTGCTCCGGCAGCAACAGCGTGGGCGGCTGCACGTCTTCCAGCAGCCAGGTGGCCAGACGACGCCGACAATTGCTGTCACCAGGGGGAAGAGACTGCCCGCCAGGCCAGCACACAACGCCACGGGTGACCGACTGCGGGCGCGGATCTTCCGGCAGCGAGGCGCCACGGGCTAAGAGCAGGTTGTTTACCTGATTGAGCAGCGGGATTGCACTGGCATAACCGAACTGTCCGACAACGGGCGTACCGTCCGGTCTGCCCGTCCAGATACCGATGACATAGCGAGCATTGAGGCCAATCGCCCACGCATCGCGATAGCCATAGCTGGTGCCCGTTTTCCATGCCAACGGGGCCATCCGGGGAAGCGCGCTATCCGGCAGCGGCTGCGCTTCATCGGCCAAAATACGCCGGATGATCCACGCCGCACCGGGCGACATCAGTCTGCGTTCGACAAGGGGATCGCCCGGCTGCAAACGCAGTTTTCCCGCTTTGCCGTGGCGAGCAAAAGCGCTGTACGCCGCGACCATATCCTCAAGCCGCGCGCCTGCGCCCCCCAAAATAAGCGACAAATTAGGAGTCGCGCCCGCAGGCAAGTACAGCAGCAGTCCACTATTGCGTAATTGTGCGGCAAAACGCTTCGGACCGTAGGCCTCAAGCACCTGTACCGCAGGTAAATTCAGCGAGCGCACCAGCGCTTCGCTCATACTGACAGGGCCATGAAAACCGCTGTCAAAATTACCTGGACGATAATCCCCACTACGGCGCGGTACATCCTGCAATAAAGACGCCGGGTGGATTAATCCATCATCCAGCGCCAGCCCATAGACAAAAGGCTTAAGCACGGAACCGGGCGATCGAATCGCCTTGACCATATCCACATGACCGAAACGCGTGGCATCATTCAGATCGACCGAACCGACCCAGCCACGCACGCTCATGTCAGTGTGATCGACGACGATCATCGCCAGCGAACTTCGCGCTGGCAGCCTGCCCTTCCAGTTTTGTGCCAGTTCTTCCAGCTGTCGTTGCAGCCCGGCATCCAGGGTGGTGACAATTTTGTCGCCTTGATTTTTACCCAACATCATCCGCGAGAACAGCGGTGCCAGTTGCGGCATCTGGCGAGGCGTCAGCCAGACCGGCTCTTCACGTGATTCCTCCACCTGGTGCGGCGACCAAATCCCCTGCATTGCCATCCGCTCAAGCACTTTGTTGCGCGCAGCTTCTGCCCGATCCGGCCAGCGATCAGGGCGCAGTCGACTCGGTGCCTGCGGTAATACCGCCAGTAACGCAGCTTCAGAGTAACTGAGCTGTGACGGAGGTTTTCCGAGATAGGCCCAACTGGCCGCGCCAATTCCCTGCAACGTGCCGCCAAACGGCGCACGATTGAGGTACAGCGTCAGGATGTCGCGTTTTGAGAGATGCCATTCGAGCTGCAGAGCGCGCCAGAGCTGGCGAAACTTACCGCCAAAAGTGCGGGGATGTGGATCGAGTAATCGCGCTACCTGCATGGTCAGCGTACTGCCGCCAGAAATCACTCGTCCGGAGGAGAGATCCTGCCAGGCGGCACGAAGAATGGAGAGAGGGTTTACCCCCGGATGTTTCCAGAACCAGCGGTCTTCGTAATTAATGAGCGCCTCAAGATAACGCGGAGAGACCTCTTCAGGCGTTACCGGATAGCGCCAGATGCCATCCGCGTCAGCAAACCGCCACAGTGGCGTTCCGTCATGGGCCACGACCACTCGCGCCGGATTGACCTCACGTAAAGGCAGCGGCCAGATTTTATCTGCCACCCAGACGGCGCAAACGAGTAAAACAGACGCGGCGGTCAGCCAAAGCCAACCGCCGCGTTTGCCGGTTAATCGCCCCATTTACGGCTTAACAATCAGAATGTCCCCGGCTACACCGGTCGCCCGCCATTGTGGTACATACATCGATTCTACCATGGGCATCGGCACCTGATAGGTTCCCGGCGTCACCGCTCGCGCCAGATAGACCAGCGTCACCGGCTGTCCACTATTCACTGCCACGGCGGCAACAAAGCGGTCATCCCGAAACTCAACGTGCTGAATATCTGCCTGCTGCATTTGATTGAGCAGGTTTTGCACCTCGCTGCCGCTGTCCTGCAAGCTGGCGCTACCGTTTGCCAGATTCTGGTTTTCCAGTTCCAGCCCGGCTGGCAGCAGATCCACCACCAACGCATCCGGTACATCCTGACTGGCTTTCACTTCCAGCCAGACCAGAACAAGTTCACCACTACGCAGGGAATCCAGCGATTTGCTCTGCCCGTCACTGCCCAGAATATGACGCTCAATCTGCAGCACATTGCTGGCAGGTGACGGAGCCGATTGTGGATAGCCGCTCACGTCCAGGCGCAACCACATCGGTTGAGCACCGTTATTCGTCACCTGCAACGCCGCAAGTTGATCGGCATCCAGATTACGGGTTTGCGCTTTATCGCCCGTCAGCGGTTGCTCCGCAAGAGAAGTCTGCGCCTGCCAGATACCGGGTAGATCCTGCAGCGAACGGGCTGCCAGGAACAGCGCATTATTCTCCTGCGTTGACAGCCAGCGCTGACTAAACGCTTGTTCAGAGAGCGTGTTCAGCAGCGAGTTCTGGACGTCCGGCTTAAGGTTATTCTCTTCCAGCAACGCCAGCATCAGGGCGTTATCGCGAAGCGGACTACCGTAATCAGCCAGCCACTGACGTTCATCGTGACGCGGGGTGGAGAGCGCCAGCGCAACCGCATCGTCACTCCGTTTCGCATCCCCCATCGTTTTCAACGCTATACCTAATTGCAGCAGCGGTAAGCCGGATGCCGCCTGACTGCGCCGTTCCCAGATCTCGCGTAGCGCGCCAAGCGGGGCTTTTTGCTGCCGCGCCAGGACCAGCGCGGCATAAGCCTGCACGGCAAATTTGCTTGCCTGCGTATCGCTGGAGTAGCGAATCGACATCATTCCCGGATCCTGCAGGTATCGCAGCAGGCGCGCATTGCCCTGATTGATCCTCGCCGCTGGAACGCTATAGCCCTGCTCACCCGCCCGAACCAGGAAATCCATCGCATAGGCGGTCAGCCAGTACTCTTCCGGACCATTTTTGTCCCACAGCGCGAAACCACCGTTATCACGCTGCATTTGTAACAGGCGGGCAATCCCGGTTTCGATTGCCGCACGACGCTTCTCGTCAGTATCACCCGCGATGCCCAGCGCTTGTAGTTGCGCGGCATTGCTATAAAGCGACGGGAACAGGCCACTGGTGGTTTGTTCCAGACAGCCGTAAGGATACGCCTTCAGTTCGCGAATATAGCGCGCCAGATTTAACGGCGGTTTACCACTGAACAGCAGTTGGCCCTGTAACGTCACCGGTGAGAAGTTCATCAACCCTTCTTCAGGAAGGGTCCAGCTTTCCCCCGGTTGCAGCATCACGCCGCTATTGACCGTTTGCGCCGGGAATGCCGGACGTACGCCAATCTTCCACTGCTTTTGCTGCGGTCCGATGTCTTCTCCCGGCACGTTCAATCCACTTAACGTCGCCTGCAGTTCACCATCACCAAATCCTTCTTTCCCACGAACAGGAACAAACAAGGTTGTGCGCACGCCCGGCTCCAGATTGACCTGCGCAGGCTGGTCGCTGACCAGTTCGATCAGTCCGCTGGCGGCCAGCGTCACGTTCAGTGACTGTGGTCGATCGGTAAGGTTGGTCACGTCCAGCACCAGTCGCGAGGTATCGCCACCGGCCATAAAGCGCGGCATATTCAGCTCAGCAATGACCGGGGCGGCGACGATAGTTTTGCTTTCATTGCTGCCAAAGTCATCCGCCGTCCACGCCTGCGCCATCACGCGCAGCTCGCCATTAAAATCGCCAATCGGTAGCGTCACACTGCCTTCACCCTGCTCATTGAGCGTGACCGGTTGCGCCTGCTGCGCCACGATATTTACATGGTTGACCGGCGGTTTACCGCCGCGCTTCAGTTCATCGCCATCACCGCCAAAGCGCAGTGCGGCCAGACGCCCCTGGCCCTCAATCACTTGACCATAAATGTCATAAATATCCGCGCCGTAGCGTTTTTGTCCAAAGAAGGCCTGCCACGGATCCGGCGTAACGTAATCGGTAATGTTCAACACGCCGCTGTCCACTGCCGACACCAGGACGTTAACCTGTTTTGGCGTCTCGCCGTTTTTACTGCTGGCCTTGATCTTCACGGTCAACGGCTGGTTCGGACGCATTTTAGCCGGGCTTTCCAGCGCCAGCTCCAGACGTCGGTTTTCGTCTCCCAGCGGTAAATGCAGCAAGCCTACGGCACGTTTCGGCGTTGCAGAACGAGATTTATCTCCCGGACGCACCACCAGCGTGCTCAGGTATAGATCGTGGCGATTCCACGATTTATCGACCGGAATGGAGAGATCCAACCCCTGCGCCGGGACATCAATTTCCTGCCACCACAGCGGACCTTCACTGGATTCTACCATCGCATACCCTTTCCCCGCCGCCGGTGCCGCAATATGCAGCTTCATGGTGTCGCCCGGACGATAGGCCGGTTTGTCCAGCTTCAATGTCACGCGATCCGGCCGAGCCGCCCCGCTGCCATCACTGTTATCCTGCCAACTGTAACCTGCCCAGAAACGGACGCTACTGATCGCATCGTTTGGCGCTTTCACTTCCAGTCGGTAGGCACCCCATTCGACCGGGAATGTCACTTTGCCGGTTTCATCGGCTTTCAGATCCAGCGTCTGCTCACCTTCCAGCAGATCTTTTTGATCAAAGCGCGACTGCCAGCCTTCGCTTTCCAGCCAGTCCCAGTAGTAGTCGCGACGCTCACGAATCAAACGCACCTGTAACCCGGAGACCGCTTTCTTCTCTCCCTGGGCATCGACATAGACAATGTCAAAAGCGGCGTTGCTGTCTTCATCAACAATCGGCTGATTCACCGTAGTATCGGTGCGGTAGTCATACACCGCTTTAACGGCAAATTGCGGGCGGATACCCGGTAATGTGTCAGCCGGCCAGATCGCCTGCTCAGCGCGACGCGTAACTGGACGACCACCAGACTCCAGCAGGCTGGCCTGCAATATCACCTGCAACGGTGAGTGGGTCTCACGCCACTCGCTATTAGTGCTGATGTCACCACGCCCGGTTTCGTCCAGCGTCAGTTGGACTTCATCAAGAGTGCGCGACAGGTTTTCTTCAGCGATATTGCCAAACTGGAAGCCGGGCAGTGACGGCACGGCATCACGCAGTGGGCGCAGGTACAGCTGCCCTTGCAGCGCATTGCCATTCGCCGGGGCGCCGTAAAGGTAGTAGCCCACTACCGAGAACGTCACCTTATCAGACGGCGACAAAGGCGTTTCCTGACTGGTGAGATTCAACGCCATTCGCTCCGGCATGAAATCTTCAACGTGGAAATCCCACATCCGGCTTTGGTTATCGCCCGTGTTGGCGCGAATGTGCCACATTCCGGTCGGCGCACTGCTGTCCAGCGGATAAGTAAAGCGATACAACCCGTTATCCGGTTGACTGACGACAGTACGAATCACTTGGCCGTCCGGTTTAACGACCTCCAACTTCACTGGCTGATCGGGCAGCGTCTTGCCGTCGCTGTCACGCAGCAGACCGTTGAGGATCACCGTCTCGCCGGGTCGGTAGAGATCGCGCGGGCCAAACATAAAGAACTGTTTGCTGTAGCCAGGCTCCCCCGCGATGTCGAATTCTGCTAAATCCAGCGCCGGGAGCTTCAGATCCAGCAGCGTGGTTTGCCCCTCTTTACGCGCCAGCAACAGCGCGGCATTCTGGTGATTTTCAAGCTGTACATGGCCTTTCGCATCGCTGGTCGCTTTCGCCAGGGTCTGTCCTTTTTCATCCAGCAAAGCGACATCTACCCCCTGCTGCGCGGCACCATTCTCCAGACTTTGCGTAAACACATCGAGCCGGTTCTGATAGCGATGTGCCGATACGCCGACGTCGCTGAGCGTGAACAACGTTGCGGCGTTGCTGTACTCGTACTGCCCGGCTTTGGTCATCACCGCGACGTAGACACCCGCCAGCTGCAACGGCTTAATCTCGCTCAGCGGCAGAAGAAGTTTTTCGCGGGTGTTACGCGCAGGATTGAGATCGAAGCGACCGGTATAGACCAAATCCGCCATTTTCAGCAGATTGTCGGACTCCCAGTTGGACATCGAATTCCGGTACTCCCACTGACTGACAAAGGCTGCCAGCGATTCAGGTTTCACGCGGAAAAAGTTAACGTCTACGTTGTTCACGTTGAGCGCCATCACGGGCAGCCCTTCCACCACTTTCCCCGGCAGCAGTGAACCACGGCTGGCAAAACCCACGCTGGGTTGAATATCACGCGTGGTGAGGCTTTTCTCATAGTTGATTTCGAAGGTCGCTTTGTTCAGCGCCCTGAGATCGCGCTCAATGGTCACCAGCAGGTCACGATTCGGTTCCAGGTGGCGTAAACGCAGCTCTTTCAGATTCGGCGACAGTTCCCATGCGCCATCGACTTTGCCGCTTTTTTTATCCACCACGTGGACGAGACGGGCAAAATCCTGTTCAGGATCTAACGGGATGGAAAAGGTCAACACCAGCGTCGATGCGCCGTCCAACTGCACCTCTGAGACATCCAGCAGCGTCAGCGCTTTGCCCTCGCTTTGTCGGGCCAGTTTCTGCAACTGTGCGGTATCTTTTTCCGCTTTCTTTTCCGCCGCGGGTTGTGTGGCGGGGGCGTCGTTTTTTGCCGCTGTCGGAGCTTTATCGTTGTTATCGCACCCAGCCAGCGCCAGCATGAGCATGCAGGCGACTACGCGTATGTGTTTCATTTTTCATCCCTGGCCAGTATGGCCCGTTAGCAACGTAGAACCGTTATTATGCGTGAGATTTCACTTTGTGTAAGTCTCTTTCCCCTCCCATCTTGTCTGAATTTAATTAAGAAATGTGGGATCACCGGACAAATCAGCCTCTTTTACTTGTCCCCTGTCGGCAAAGGCCTGACAATTTACCGGACACCTGATAAACATGGAGATCCCCATGACTACCGCCTTTTTTGTCGCCGCCGACTGGCTTGCCGAGCATATTGACGATCCGCAGATTCAAATTATCGACGCCCGTATGGCGCCGCCAGGACAGGAAGACCGCGACGTTGCGCAAGAGTATCGCTCGGGACATATCCCGGGTGCGGTGTTTTTCGATATCGAAGCGCTCTCCGACCACACTTCACCTCTGCCGCATATGATGCCACGCCCGGAAAGCTTCGCTGTGGCGATGCGTGAACTGGGGGTACATCAGGATAAACATCTGATCGTGTATGACGAGGGTAATCTGTTCTCCGCCCCGCGCGCGTGGTGGATGTTGCGCACCTTTGGCGTGGAGAACGTGTCCATTTTGGGTGGTGGTCTGGCGGGCTGGCAACGTGATGAGTTGCCGCTACAGGAAGGTAACGTCGAACTCCCGGAAGGTGAGTTTAATGCAGTGTTTACCTCTGAAGCCGTCGTGCGCGTCACCGACGTCCTGCTCGCCAGCCATGAGAAAAGCGCACAGATTGTCGATGCCCGCCCGGCAGCACGTTTTAATGCTGAAGTCGACGAGCCGCGTCCAGGTCTCAGACGCGGTCATATACCCGGCGCCTTAAACGTGCCGTGGACAGAACTGGTTCAGGAAGGCGAATTGAAAACAACCGACGAACTGGATGCCATCTTCTTTCGCCACGGCGTGAGTTTTGATCGTCCGATTATCGCCAGTTGTGGTTCTGGCGTGACGGCAGCCGTCGTCGTGCTGGCGCTTGCGACGCTGGACGTGCCAGACGTCACGTTGTACGACGGCGCGTGGAGTGAATGGGGATCGCGTACCGATTTACCGGTAGAACCGGCTGACGCTAAATAAATTCTGATTTCTTAGTCAGCTTCGCCCACAAAAAAACCGCTCAAACGTTTGAGCGGTTTTTTTGTGCTGGTCCGGTTCGCGGCCTTTCCAGCTGGCTGTGTTGCCATAGCAACGCAGGCATGCCGTAGTGGGGTAATACTCTCTTTTAAGGAAAATAATGTCAAGTTAGTTAGCCAAGAAACTATTAGGAAGTTGATGTATCATTCTTCCCGGCCCTTTTCGCCGCCTCGCAAGCGGGCACTGGCTTCAGAAAAGGATGTCCCTTGGCCGTTAGCGCAGGCATGTCGTAGTGCTTGCTGTCAAGGCATTATCGCCAGTGGTGCTGTCGTGAAGCGGTCTTTGCATGGACCGCACAATGACGATACGGTACGTCTGTATCGTGCTTCTTGTTTCTGGTGTGTTGTGCCTTCACGCAGACCAGAGTTACCCCAGTAATTCTGTTCTCGTAAAGACCAGCGACCAGGGCAGGTAAACGAGGATGCCGCCTTTCGGGGCGGCTTTCCTTCACTTAAATAATTCGGTTCTGTTTGAAATCACGCAGGAACCCGCCCCAGCGGCGTTCGTAGAACGGCGCGATGTGTTCGGTGATAAAGTGGCTGATCCCTTTCTCCCCTTTTTTCACCTGACAGATATCGATCGGTTCATCGCCCGGTAGCGTATCAGTTGCCACACTGCCCGCAGCCTGAATAATCTCCTCAATATCGCCATCGGCCTCAATACCAATCAGCAGATTTGCCTCAGCGTCCGCGCGCTCTTTAATTGAGCAGAGAAACGCACGCTTCACCGGCTTGATGGTCTTAAACAGCGTCGTGAGCGAATCGATCATCTGTGCTGGTGGTTCGGCCACTTCGGAGAGAATCAGCGATTCCCCACCTTCCAGCACTTCCTGCGTGCTCAGTGGATTGCCCTCTTCCCCCATCAGCAGGCTGATTTCGCGAGGCATAAACTCTTTACCCGTCGGCAATTTGGCGTTGAGGAACAGCGTTTCGCCGAGCGTCATTTCAAACAGCGTCCGTACTGGCATCACCACAAACGCCTGCTCATCTTCGACGGCCTGCTGCAACGCTTCCAGCGAGGTGAAAAAGGGGATAACGGTGGTGCCATCTTCTTTTTCCCAATGCTGAAGATCGAGCGCGCTGTCTTCGACAATCGCTTCGCCGTCTGCCGCAGTACCAGGTACCCAGACAGTGGATTCCAACAGGGTGCGGAAAAATGCCGGACGGTGTGCGGGTTCAGTCGCCGCCTGCTCCAGCAGGGTTTCTAATTCGTTTTTTGTTTCGGACATAGAGATCACAAATTATCTATGGGTTGCAGGCCTGATAAGACGCACTGCGTCGCTACCAGGCAAAATGCCGGGTGGCGCTTCGCTTACCCGGCCTACAAAAACACCTTTCAGGCAGTCAGTAGATTTGCAATAGTGCGCACACCCAGACCGGTCGCACCGGCAGACCACTGCTCAACCGGCGCTTTGCGGTAGGTCGCCGAGCAGTCGATATGCAGCCAACCCTGCTGGTAGTTTTCCACAAAGTGCGACAGGAATCCTGCGGCTGTGCTCGCCCCTGCCGGATACGCCGCGCTGCCGGTATTGTTCAACTCGGCAAAATTAGACGGCAACTGGTTGCGGTGGAATTCCGCCAGCGGCAGACGCCAGAACGCCTCGTTTTCTTCGGCCGCGCTTGCCAGCAGACGGTTCGCCAGTTGGTCATCGAAGCTGAACAGCGCGTGGTAGTCGTTACCCAGCGCGGTTTTCGCGGCTCCGGTCAGCGTCGCAGCATCAATGATCAGCTCTGGCTTCTGCGCGCTGGCGTCAATCAGGCCATCCGCCAGCACCAGACGCCCTTCCGCGTCGGTATTCATCACTTCGACGTTTTTACCGTTGCGATAGTGGATGATATCGCCCAGCTTGAACGCGTTACCGCTGATCAGGTTATCCGCACAGCACAGGTACAGCTTCACGCGTTTGTTCAGACCGCGCGTGATCGCAAATGCCAGCGCGCCGGTTACCGTTGCGGCACCGCCCATGTCGGACTTCATGGAGTCCATAAAGGCGCTCTGCTTGATGCTGTAACCGCCGGAATCAAAGGTGATCCCTTTCCCGACCAGGCAAGCAAAAACCGGGGCTTCTTTATCTCCTGTCGGGTTGTAGTCGAGCGCCAGCAGGACCGGAGGACGTTCAGAGCCGCGCCCCACAGTATACAGCCCCATATAGTTCTGCTCACGCAGATCTTCGCCTTTGGTAATACGGTAAGAGACGTGATCGCACGCCACGCTGCACAGCAGGTCAACGGCACGCTGCGCCAGTTGCTCTGGACCCAGCTCTTCCGCCGGTGCGTTAATTGTGTCACGCACCCAGTCAATGATGGTCAGACGGTTATCCAGCTCCTGACGCTGTCCGTCGTCCAGCTCTGGCCATTCCACTTTTCGGCTGCCTTTCGGCCCTTTGTAGCCCTGCCAGAATGACCAGCAGCGGTCTGCATTCCAGCCCTCGCCTGCCAGTTGCACATGCTTGATGCCAAGGCCGTCGATTTTACGTGCCGCGCGCTGAATAAGACCCAGGTCATCTTTCCCATTAAGGTGCAGGGCAATACCATCGTTATTGATACTGTATGTAGCTTTTTCACCCCAGCGTGCGTCAGCAGGTTGTGTGGAAAGCGTAATTTTCATGGCTTCTGTCATGTTATTTATCCTTATTAGCAAACGGGCCGCCTCATGGCAGCCCGTTATGTGACTTACTCTGCTTCATCTAACCAGACTAGCAGAATCGCCTCCAGAATTTTTTCATTGGATGCGTCAGGGTCGTCATCAAATTCCTCAAGATCGCAGATCCACTGATGAAGATCGGTGAAACGAACGGTCTTTGGATCGAGATCGGGGAACGCATCGTACAGCGCTTCACCGATTTCGCGGCTATCGGTCCACTTCAGTCCCATACTACCCTCTGTTAATGCTCACGAGCATGATTGATTGTGTAACGTGGGATTTCGACTACCAAATCATCCCCGGTTACGCGAGCCTGACAGCTTAAACGGCTCTCCGGCTCCAGTCCCCAGGCTTTATCCAGCATGTCGTCTTCTTCTTCCGTGCTTTCCGGCAGGGAGTCAAAACCTTCACGCACAATGCAGTGGCAGGTCGTACAGGCACAGGATTTTTCGCAGGCGTGCTCAATCTCGATACCGTTGCGCAGCGCAACGTCAAGAATGGTTTCACCGGTCTTAGCTTCCAGAACTGCGCCATCCGGACAGAGATCCTGATGAGGCAAAATAACAATCTTTGGCATATTAAACCTCGTCCACGGAATGGCCTTTCAGCGCGCTACGGACCGACTGATCCATACGGCGAGCGGCAAATTCCTGGGTTTGTTTGTCTACGTTTTTAATGGCTTGTTCGATAGCGTCAACATCATCGCCCAGCGCCACTTCGCTCAGGTGCGCGGCGGCATCGTCGATCAATTGACGTTCTGCGGCGCTTAGCAGCGCGGCATCAGCGGTCAGCGCGCCGGTTAAACTCTCCAGCACGCGCGCCGCTTCGACTTTCTGCTCTGCCAGCATACGGGCTTTTACGTCCTGCTCGGCAAAGCTCATCGAATCCTGAATCATTGAGGCAATTTCGCTGTCGGTCAGACCGTAGGACGGTTTCACCTGAATAGAAGCCTCAACGCCGGTGGATTTTTCCATCGCAGTGACGCTCAGCAGACCGTCAGCATCCACCTGGAAGGTCACGCGAATATGCGCGCCGCCTGCCGGGAGCGCCGGAATACCACGCAGGGCAAAGCGCGCCAGCGAACGGCAGTCCTGCACCAGTTCACGTTCACCCTGCATGACGTGGATAGACATCGCGGTCTGGCCGTCTTTGAAGGTAGTAAAGTCCTGCGCGCGCGCCACCGGAATCGTAGTGTTACGCGGAATCACCTTCTCCACCAGGCCGCCCATCGTTTCCAGTCCCAGCGACAGCGGGATCACGTCGAGCAGCAGCATTTCACTGTCCGGTTTATTACCAACCAGGATATCCGCCTGGATTGCCGCGCCGATCGCCACCACTTTATCCGGGTCGATTGACGTCAGCGGCGGGCGACCGAAGAATTCACCCACACGTTCACGCACCAGCGGTACGCGCGTGGAACCGCCAACCATCACCACTTCCAGCACCTCTTGCGCCTCAACGCCGGCATCTTTCAGTGCGCGACGACAGGCCAGCAGCGTACGCTTAACCAGCGCGGAAATGAGTTCATTAAACTGTTCGCGGGTAATCTCGCCCTGCCAGCCCGCCACGTTAATCGTGACTGACTCGGTATCGCTGAGCGCGATTTTCGCCGCGATGGCGGCATCCAGCAGTTCGCGCTGCACGCGGTTATCGCTGCGATCGGCAATTCCCGCCTGTTCACGGATGTAATCCGCCAGCAGGTGGTCGAAGTCATCGCCACCAAGCGCGGAATCCCCGCCAGTCGCCAACACTTCGAATACCCCGCGACTCAGGCGCAGAATAGAAATATCAAACGTACCGCCACCGAGATCATACACTGCAATGACGCCCTCTTTGCCGGAATCCAGACCGTAGGCAATCGCCGCAGCGGTCGGTTCATTGAGCAGGCGCAGCACATGGAGGCCCGCCAGGCGTGCGGCATCTTTGGTCCCCTGACGCTGTGCATCGTCAAAGTACGCCGGTACGGTAATCACCACGCCATCCAAATCGCCGGAAAGCGACTCAGAGGCTCTCGCCGCCAACGCTTTCAGGATATCGGCTGAAACACGGACCGGATTTAGCAAACCCGCCGCCGTTTCAATCATCGGCAAGCCATTTTCACTTGCCTGGAAACGGTATGGCAGATGCGGGTAGCGAGTCTGAATATCCGCCAGTGAACGTCCCATCATGCGTTTCACTGAACTGATGGTATTGGCGGTATCCAGCGCAGCATTAGCGCGCGCATCATAGCCGACCGTGTGGCCCTGTGGCTGATAGTGAACGACGGACGGCAGCAGATGACGACCGTCGTGATCGGCCAGCGTTTCCGCCTGACCGCTACGCACGGTTGCGACCAGAGAGTTGGTGGTCCCGAGATCGATACCCGCAGCCAGACGACGCTGGTGTGGCGCTGCGCTCAGACCAGGCTCACTAATTTGTAATAAGGCCATAATTGCTTCCGAAGTTTAAAAATCGAGCAGTTTTTCTTCGAGTTGTTCTGCACTGCTTCGCAGTTTATCGAGAAAACGCAGTTTACGCACGGTATCGGCCGCGGCGTCCCACGTCTCGTTATCCAGTTGTTCCACCATCAACTGATGGCGGCTATCAAACATCTTTTTCACGCGCTGAATAAACTGTTCCAGCCGCGCCTCGTCTTTCGCCTGTTCAATCTCGTCGAGCTCTTCGCGCAGTTCCAGTTGTTCCATCAGGAACGCGGTATCGCGCACCGTGTGCTGCTCGTTGCTGAGATCAAAACCGTGTAGCGAAAGCAGATATTCTGCGCGCATCAGGGGATGGCGCAGCGTTTGCCAGGCCTGGTTGATAGTGGCGGATTGCTGGACGGCAGCAAGCTGTTCCGCCTGGGTACCACTGGCAAATTTATCAGGGTGATACTGGCGTTGCAGATCCTGAAAACGAAGGCTCAGCGCCTGAATATCGAGCGGATAACGGGCCGGTAAGCCAAAGAGGGTGAAGTAGTCCATAACATTCTCAGGGGTAGCCTGTTAGAACAAACCCCACACGTAGCAAGGCCACGGCGGGGTTTTCGGATGACGCGCGTTACACGTGGAAGCTTTCGCCGCAACCACACTCGTCTTTCACGTTCGGGTTTGTGAACTTGAACCCTTCGTTCAGACCTTCTTTCACGAAGTCTAACTGCGTTCCGTCCAGAAATTGCAGGCTTTTTCCGTCGACCACAACCTTAACGCCTTTGTCTTCAAACACGGTGTCTTCTGCCGCCGGTTCATCAACAAATTCCAGTACATACGCCATACCTGAGCAGCCGGAGGTTCTCACGCCCAGACGCAGGCCAAACCCTTTACCACGGTTCGCCAGGAAGGTATTTACTCGCGCTGCTGCACTGTCGCTAAGTGTAATCGACATAATAAAACCTCAACTCTTCTTATTTTGCTTCACGTTTGCTTTTGTAGTCCGCAATGGCGGCTTTGATCGCGTCTTCTGCCAGAATAGAACAGTGAATTTTCACTGGCGGCAGCTCAAGCTCATCGGCAATATCGGTATTTTTGATCGCCTGTGCTTCGTCCAGTGATTTCCCCTTCACCCATTCGGTAACCAGGGAGCTGGAGGCGATAGCGGAACCGCAGCCGTAAGTCTTGAAACGCGCGTCTTCAATGATACCTTCATTGTTAACTTTGATCTGCAACTTCATCACGTCGCCACAGGCTGGTGCACCCACCATGCCGCTGCCCACGTTCTCATCGCTGTTGTCAAAAGAGCCCACGTTACGTGGATTCTCGTAATGATCGATTACTTTTTCGCTGTAAGCCATGATGAATTCTCCTTATCGGTACCGATTAATGATGTGACCATTCGATGCTGTTCAGATCCACGCCCTGCTTGTGCATTTCCCACAGCGGAGAAAGGTCACGCAGACGGCCGATAGATTTACGAACCAGTTCGATGGTGTAATCAATCTCTTCTTCGGTAGTAAAACGACCTAAAGAGAAACGAATAGAGCTATGTGCCAGCTCGTCGGTCATTCCCAGTGCGCGCAGCACGTAGGAAGGCTCGAGGCTCGCAGAGGTACAGGCAGAACCGGAAGAGACCGCGAGGTCTTTCAGCGCCATAATCAGCGACTCGCCTTCAACGTAGTTAAAGCTGACGTTGAGGATATTTGGTGCGCCCTGCTCAAGGTCACCGTTCAGGTAGACTTCTTCCATATCTTTCACGCCGTTCCACAGACGGTTACGCAGACCGCGCAGACGCGCCATCTCGGTTTCCATCTCTTCTTTCGCGATGCGATAGGCTTCGCCCATACCGACGATCTGGTGGACAGGCAGCGTACCGGAACGCATGCCACGCTCGTGACCGCCGCCGTGCATCTGTGCCTCAATGCGAATACGCGGTTTACGACGAACGTACAGCGCGCCGATCCCTTTCGGGCCATAAATTTTGTGACCGGAGAAGGACATCAGGTCAACTTTCAACTGGCTCAGATCGATAGGCAGTTTGCCCACGCTCTGGGTGGCGTCAACATGATAGATGATGCCGCGAGCACGGCACATTTCGCCGATAGTCGCGATATCCTGTACCACGCCGATTTCGTTATTCACGTGCATGATGGAAACCAGGATGGTGTCGTCACGCATCGCCGCTTCCAGTTCTTTGAGATCGATAATCCCGTTGCTCTGCGGCGCCAGGTAGGTCACTTCAAACCCTTCACGCTCCAACTGACGGCAGGTATCCAGTACCGCTTTGTGCTCGGTTTTACTGGTGATAATGTGCTTGCCTTTTTTCTGATAAAAGTTGGCTGCACCTTTGATCGCCAGGTTGTCGGATTCAGTCGCACCGGAAGTAAAGACGATTTCACGCGGATCGGCACCCACCAGATCGGCAATCTGATTACGGGCGATATCAACCGCCTCTTCAGCCTGCCAGCCGAAACGGTGTGAACGGGAGGCCGGGTTACCAAAGGTTCCGTCCAGTGTCAGGAACTGCATCATTTTCTCGGCAACACGCGGGTCCACCGGCGTGGTTGCGGAGTAGTCGAGATAAATCGGTAATTTCATTGCTCTATAAACTCCGTACATCGCTTCAATGCAAGGAGTCAGGCAACCGGCTGGATGTACGACCGTGTTAACGGAGCGCAAACGCTCCGGCCTGACTCGAAAATCTTCTTATCGTTAACCTAACTGTTTCGCGTTTCAGCAAGGCGGTAAACATGCGAATCCCCGAGAGCTTACAAAAGTAAGCGGGGTGAACATGTGCAGCCAACGCAGATGCAACCCGAAACAGGACGGTTAAATTAAGCGCGTAACTTAACGTCAATCGCGTCTTGTGCACGATTTGTGCGTGGAGCGTCGTGGCTGTGCTGGCGACCAGACACATCCAGGACTTCCTGGTTATTCACCAGTTCACCTAACGTAATGTTGTTGAGGAAACCGGTCAGACGGTCGCTCAGATCGCGCCACAGCGCGTGGGTCAGGCATTTATCGCCGCCCTGACAACCGCCTTTGCCCTGACAACGTGTCGCATCTACCGACTCGTCAACAGCGCTAATCACTTCACCGACTGCAATACTGCCGGCATCTTTACCCAGCAGATAACCACCGCCTGGCCCACGTACGCTGGACACCAGACCATTTTTACGCAAACGGGAGAACAGCTGTTCCAGATAAGAAAGGGAAATTCCCTGACGTTCAGAAATATCAGCCAACGGTACCGGGCCCGCTTCGGAGTTGAGCGCAACGTCCAACATTGCGGTCACGGCATAACGCCCTTTAGATGTCAGTCTCATGTCTTACTTAGCCTCAAACTCGCCCCTGCCCGGGGTTTTTTATTGTAAAATGGGGGTATTGCATAGCAGGGCCAAGTCTGACATTCCCGACTAAATCAGTCAACTATTTACTTGACTGTTTTAGTCAGGTATTTAACCTTCAGTGCCATTTTGCTTTGCCGGATGGTTTGCACTTACTTGTCTTTATTCTGCTGCTCAATAGAAGCAAGCATTCCACGCAGAATATTCAGCTCCTGGCTCTCCGGACGCGCACGCGTAAACAGACGGCGCAACTTGTTCATCACTTGTCCCGGATGGTTTTCACGGATAAACCCCGTCGACAGCAACGTCTGCTCAAGGTGACCGTAAAACCGCTCCAGATCGTCTACCAGCGGGTACGGTGCTTCTTCATGCACGACCGCATCAGGATTTTGCTGCGTCGCCAGCCAGGCCATGCGCACTTCATACGCGATGACCTGTACCGCCATTGCCAGGTTCAGCGAACTGTATTCCGGGTTCGCCGCAATCGCGACATGGTAATGGCATTTTTGCAGTTCGTCATTGGTCAGCCCAACGCGTTCACGACCAAACACCAGCGCCACGGGGGTATTTGCCGCTTCCGCTACGCTTTTTAAACCGCATTCACGCGGGTCAAGCATCGGCCACGGCAGCGTACGCGAACGTGCACTGGTCCCGACCACCAGGCTGCATCCGGCCAGCGCTTCATCGAGGGTATCGACGATCTGCGCGTTGCCGATCACGTCACTGGCCCCTGCCGCCAGAGCGATGGCCTGGGAGTCAGGTTTCACGAGCGGGTTAACCAGCCACAGGTTGGTTAACCCCATTGTTTTCATGGCGCGGGCAACAGAGCCCATATTGCCGGTGTGAGACGTTTCCACCAGCACGATTCGAATATTTTGCAGCATTGTCTTTCTTCAGCTAAAGATTATTCGGCCATATTATCATAAATCGAAGACATATTCCGATCTCGCTGCTATACTCTGCGCCGTTTTCCCGTTCTTTAACATCCAGTGAGAGAGACCGATGCATCCGATGCTGACCATCGCCGTGCGCGCAGCGCGCAAGGCGGGTAATGTAATTGCCAAACACTACGAAACGCCTGACTCAGTAGAAACCAGCCAGAAAGGCAGCAATGATTTCGTGACCAACGTCGATAAAGCCGCTGAAGCGATTATTATCGAAACGATCCGCAAATCTTACCCGCAGCACACCATCATCACCGAAGAAAGCGGTGAACATGAAGGTACCGATCAGGATGTTCAATGGGTTATCGATCCACTGGATGGCACCACCAACTTCGTAAAACGTCTGCCGCACTTCGCGGTTTCCATCGCCGTACGTATTAAAGGCCGCACTGAAGTCGCCGTGGTTTACGATCCGATGCGTAATGAACTGTTCACCGCAACCCGCGGTCAGGGCGCACAGCTGAATGGTTACCGTCTGCGCGGCAGCAATGCGCGTGACCTGGACGGCACTATTATCGCGACCGGCTTCCCGTTCAAAGCCAAACAGCACGCCACCTCTTACATGAATATCCTCGGCAAAATGTTTACCGAGTGTGCTGACTTCCGTCGCACCGGTTCTGCTGCGCTGGATCTGGCCTATGTTGCCGCTGCGCGCGTTGACGGTTATTTCGAAATTGGTCTGCGTCCGTGGGATTTCGCCGCGGGTGAACTGATCGCCCGTGAAGCTGGCGCCCTGGTCTGCGACTTTACCGGTGGTCACAACTACATGACGACCGGCAACATCGTGGCGGGTAACCCGCGCGTGGTTAAAGCGATGCTGGCGAATATGCGTGACGAACTGAGCGACGCGCTGAAGCGTTAATCTCAGTACTGCCCGGTGGCGCTAACGCTTACCGGGCCTACACGAACAGTAGGCCAAATAAGCGCTAACGCCATCCGGCAAAATCAAAACGGTCTTAATCCCCTTCCCACTGGCACTGCACTCACCCACATCACTCCTGCTGCCACCACTAATATCGCGCCACCGGCTAACGCCAGCGTTAACCAACCGACCTGCCGCCATAGTACCGGTGCATGATTGCTGCTCAACCTGACTGCCAGCGTACGAAAACTGTGCACCAGCAGCGCCAGAGAGGTAATCGTCAGCGACGTTCCCGCCGCCATTGCCAGCGCCGAGACTATTCCCCAGCCAAAGACGCCGATGACTTTGCTGAACAGCAGTACCATGATCGCCCCGGAACAGGGACGCATCCCCATCGA
>NZ_JBFWLF010000040.1:0-21756 GCF_050252275.1 Citrobacter sp.
GTGGCGGTGGCGGCAGTGCCGGAAGACTTAACAGCGGCAGTAAGGTGATAAAGGTACCAGCCGCCGCCAGACCGTAGTTCCAGGCCACACCGCCGGTGGCGAGCAACAGCCCACCCAGCATGGGCGAAATCACCGAGCCCAGACGCACGGTCAGCATGGTAATCGCCCCTGCCTGCATCAGGTTTTCACGCCCCACCAGCGCAGGCGTCGCCGCCAGCAATGCCGTCACGCCCAGCGAGGCAAAAAAGCCGTCCCACAGACCCAACAAATAAATGGCAATCAACGAAGGCTCCGGCAGCATGGCGTTCAGGCACAGACCGATGAAGCCAATACCGCAGGTACCGCGCGCCAGCAGGATCACTTTTTTACGTTCATAGCGATCGGCGAGGACGCCACCGACCATCAGCCCGACAAACATCGCGCTGCCAGTCAGCGTTACCGAAAGCCCCACCTGCCAGGTGGAATGCGTCATCATCTGGATCTGTACGGGTACCGCGACGCCGAGCAGTCCGAGCGAAACAATAGAGATAAAACGGGCCAGGAAGACCGCGCGAAATGCCGGGTGTGTCTTCAGCAAACTGAGGTTCAGCAGCCAGGATTGTCGATTCATTACAATGCCTTAATGCGATCTTTTTTTCATTATCCATTCAATGGCTGCACATGCTAACATAATCAAATAAGATCGATAACGATAATTACTATCATTATCAGGGAAGTTGATATGTCATGTTCTGTTTCCGTGACGCGTGCCCTTGCCGTGCCCGGATTGTTGTTATTACTGGTTATTGCCACGGCATTAAGTCTGACCATCGGTGCAAAATCCTTACCCGTCTCCGTGGTGATGGAAGCGCTCACCGGCACCTGTCAAAGTGCCGATTGCACTATCGTGCTGGACGCCCGCCTGCCGCGAACGCTCGCAGGATTGCTGGCCGGAGGCGCGCTGGGACTCGCCGGGGCGTTAATGCAAACGCTCACCCGCAATCCGCTGGCCGATCCTGGGCTGCTTGGCGTCAATGCCGGAGCCAGTTTTGCCATCGTGCTGGGGGCAGCGCTGTTCGGCTTTTCCACACCGCAGGAACAACTGGTGATGGCCTTTATCGGCGCGCTGGTGGCGTCACTGATTGTGGCGTTTACGGGCAGTCAGGGTGGCGGTCAGTTGAGCCCGGTACGTCTGACGCTCGCGGGCGTCGCGCTCGCCGCGGTTCTGGAAGGCCTCACCAGCGGTATTTCCCTGCTGAATCCTGACGTCTACGATCAGCTTCGTTACTGGCAGGCCGGTTCACTGGATATCCGCAATCTGCAAACCCTCAAGGTGGTTATTCTGCCGGTGCTGATAGCCGGTACCACTGCGCTGATGCTCAGTCGGGCGTTGAACAGCCTGAGTCTGGGAAGTGATACCGCCACCGCGCTTGGTAGCAAAGTCGCGCGTACGCAACTGATTGGTCTGTTAGCCATCACCGTCCTGTGCGGGAGTGCCACGGCGATTGTTGGGCCGATTGCGTTTATCGGCCTGATGATGCCGCATATGTCGCGCTGGCTGGTTGGTGCCGACCACCGTTGGTCGCTCCCGGTGACGCTTATCGCCACGCCTGTTCTGTTGCTTTTTGCCGATATCATTGGCCGCCTGATTGTTCCCGGCGAGCTGCGCGTGTCAGTTGTGAGCGCCTTTATTGGCGCTCCGGTGCTGATCTTTCTGGTTCGTCGTCGTCCGCGAGGTACCGCATGATGTACGTATCGCGTCGCCTGCTGATCGCGTGCCTGCTGCTAACGGTCGGCTGCCTGATCTTCGCGCTCTGGGGTCTGCGCAGTGGCGCAGTGACACTGGAAACCTCACAAATTATTGCTGCTTTTACCGGCGATGCGCCGCGCAGCCTGACGATGGTAGTGACCGAGTGGCGCTTGCCACGCGTGTTGATGGCGCTACTGATTGGCGCGGCACTCGGCGTCAGTGGAGCAATTTTTCAGTCTCTGATGCGTAACCCGCTCGGCAGCCCGGACGTGATGGGCTTTAACACCGGCGCCTGGAGCGGCGTACTGGTCGCGATGGTGCTGTTTGGCCAGCATCTGACGGCTATCGCGCTGGCGGCGATGGCTGGCGGGATCCTGACGTCACTGGTGGTCTGGCTGCTGGCCTGGCGTAACGGTATTGAAACCTTCCGTCTGATCATTATCGGCATCGGCATTCGTGCCATGCTGTTTGCGTTTAACACCTGGCTGTTGTTGAAGGCTTCGCTGGACACGGCACTGGCTGCCGGATTGTGGAATGCCGGATCGCTTAACGGTTTGACCTGGGCGAAAACCTGGCCCTCCGCGCCGATCATTATGCTCATGCTGGCAGGCGCCGCACTGCTGGTACGGCGCATGCGTCTGCTGGAAATGGGGGATGACAGCGCCTGCGCGTTGGGAGTCAGCGTAGAGCGCTCGCGGCTCGCCATGATGCTGGTCGCCGTGGTGTTAACCGCAGCCGCCACTGCGCTGGCCGGGCCGATTTCCTTTATTGCGCTGGTTGCCCCACATATCGCCCGTCGCCTGAGCGGCACCGCGCGTTGGGGATTAACCCAGGCCGCGCTCTGCGGCGCACTGTTACTGCTGGCAGCCGATTTGTGCGCACAGCAACTGTTTATGCCTTATCAGCTTCCGGTGGGTGTCGTCACCGTGAGTATCGGCGGTATTTACCTTATCGCCTTGTTAATTCAGGAGTCCCGCAAAAAATGACCGAATCAGTAGCCCGTTTGCGTGGCGACCAGTTAACGCTGGGTTATGGAAAGTTCACCGTTGCCGAAGACCTCAACGTCACTATTCCCGATGGTCATTTCACGGCCATAATCGGACCCAATGGCTGCGGGAAATCGACGCTGTTGCGGACTCTCAGTCGGCTGATGACCCCGGCAAACGGTCACGTCTGGCTGGACGGTGAGCCGATTCAGCGCTATCCCAGCAAAGAGGTCGCTCGCCGCATCGGTTTGCTGGCGCAAAATGCCACGACGCCGGGCGATATCACCGTGCAGGAACTGGTGGCGCGTGGGCGCTATCCGCATCAGCCGCTGTTTACCCGTTGGCGCAAAGAAGATGAAGATGCCGTGACGCAGGCCATGCGCGCCACTGGTATTACGCATCTGGCCGGGCAAAGTGTGGATACGCTATCCGGTGGTCAGCGTCAGCGCGCGTGGATAGCGATGGTTCTGGCGCAGGAAACGTCAATCATGCTGCTCGATGAACCAACCACCTGGCTGGATATCAGTCATCAGATTGATTTGCTGGAATTACTGAGCGAACTGAATCGCGAGAAAGGCTACACCCTCGCCGCCGTGCTGCATGACCTCAACCAGGCCTGTCGCTATGCCACTCATTTGATCGCGCTGCGTGAAGGAAAAATTGTCGCAGAGGGCGCGCCGAAGGAAATTGTCACCGCAGAATTAATTGAGAAAATCTATGGGCTGCGTTGCATGATTATCGACGACCCGGTTGCGGGCACACCGTTGGTGGTGCCACTGGGCCGCCGTTAACCGCTGGCCGGAAGGCGCAGAACCTTCCGGTCGGCAATCAGACCAGACGTTCGTTGATCGTGGCGTCATCCCGTTTACGCGACACCATTGCATGCTGGAGAAGTACGCCACCGCAGGCCACAATCCCTCCCAACAGTGCCGCCAGCACGACCACGATCATTCTACCCGGCCCCTGTTTTTTCACCGGTAATGAAGGCTTAAGCTGATATTTGAACGGCGAAAATTTCACGTCCTGAACATTGACGGACTCCAGCTGTTCAACATAATACTGCCGGTTTTTTAGCTCCGCATTCAGTTCAGCCACATCCGTGACTGATTTTTCAATCTCCAGCTTTCGCTGGATCCCATCAGCGCCCAGAGAAATAGAAAAATCAGGATCGTCTTTCACCGCCTGGCCATTACTGTAAACCGGCTTTTTAATTCCGGCGGCATTTGCTATCTCCAGAGAATAATTGAGTCGTTGAATATTGGTATCCAGCTGATTTTTAAGTTTGACGCGCTCCAGAGCCAGACGCTCTTTCTCAAAGCGGGTTTTAACCTCCAACTGATTGCGAATATTTTCCAGCGAGTCCTTCACGACTATCTCAGAAATAAACTGGATATAGCCCGCCAGTACCTGTTGCGCTTCTTCTTTGGCTGGAGCCGTAAAACTCAGCACCCATGACGTATACAGTGCTGTTTCATTTTTCTTTCCGACATTGCTGTCTACCGCGCTCATCTTTTCGCTCAGCGCGACAATGGCCCGATGCAGATCCAGCTCATCGATTTTCGCCCCTTTTAACTGCTCCATCACATACGGTGACGAGCGTAAATATTGCTCCAGCAGTGAAGTTGACTGAAATTTCTTGATGAAGAGATTGAAGGTACTGTTACGATCCACACTGACATCGACATCCAGAACCCGTAATCCCGTCAGCGTTCTTTGCAGATCCTGCCACTGAATTGACTCAGCTGGCGTCACCACCGCTTCGCTGGTCCAGCGTTGTGGCAAAAAGAAAGTGACAAATAACCCGACGCACGCAAACGCGAGCGTGCACACGATAATGCGTTTTTTAGCCTGCCATAAAATATCAATCAGATTTACTAAATCGATTTCATTATGCTGAGTGTGAGGCAACGGAAAATCAGTAAGTTCCGTATTTTTACCCTGCTGAATATTAAGTGACGGCATACTAAATGTCCCGCTACATGTTCCATGACTATATTCCCTATCAACAGCGTAACAAACACTCTGACCATTCCGAAATGTTAATTCTATAATGAGGCTAATTTCGGAATTTAACCTCTGGAGTTAATATTCCGAATGCAATAAACTAATATTATAAATAACCCCCGCGTCCATGAACCGTCGTCACGGGGGAAATAGTTAATCAAAACATTAATCAGCGATGTGCATATTTATTACAGCATGCGGCAATGATCGGACCAATATTTTCAAAGGCTGACGGAGAGATAATCTCCACATGCGCGCAGTCCTGGCGATACACATCCAGTGCCGCGATCCACGGCGCCCAACTACGCTCCGGACATACGCCTTCCGGCAGGGTGCGCTCAGCAACAAACAGCGTCGCGCGCCCATCAAAGGGAACGCTGTGCGCGCTGGTCAGTAAGCGAACCGCATCAGCGTAGTTCCCTTCAATAGTGCTAAACAATTCGTCAGAGGCGTTCCCCTGCTGCGCGGCCAGAAAGGCTTCCCGCTCGCGATCAATCTCCGCCAGCACTTCCGGATCGAGTCCATTGGCCTCTTTTTCTGACCAGTTTTGCGTTTCCGGCGGCCAGGTATCCAGCAGGCCGAGGAAGGCGACGGTTTCCCCCCGCATCCGCAGACGTGCGGCAATGCCGTGCGCCAGCGTGCCACCGAGAGAATAGCCCAACAGGTAATACGGGCCATGCGGTTGTTGTTCAAGGAGCGTCGCCAGATGGTGTTCGCAGACCGCGTCCAGATCGGCTGCCGTCTGCATCGGCCCTTGCGGACGCGGCGACTGAATACCGGTAATGGACCAGTGCGGACTGAGATAGCGCGACAGTACGCTAAACTGCCAGGCAAACCCTGATGCCGGATGGAAACAAAACAGCGTTGGGCCGTCGCTTTTGCGTAACGGCAGCAGCGTTTCAAACCCCAGACGTTGCGTCTGTACGTTATCGTCCGCCTCCAGCAATGCCGCCAGTTGCGCTACCGTCGAGGCCACCATGACCTGCCCCGGCGTCACCTGACGGGAGAAAGTGCGACTCAATTGCGCCGCCAGCTTCATGGCCAGTAGCGAATGGCCGCCCAGCGCAAAGAAATCGGCCTCAACGTCATTGACGTCACAACCCAGCAGCTCACTGAATGCCTTCGCCACCGTTGTTTCACTGCCTGGCTGCGGGGCTCTTCCTTTGGTTCGCGACGTTAATTCCGGCATCGGTAGCGCTTTACGATCCAGCTTACCGTTGGCGCTGAGCGGCAGTTGCGCCAGCTGCAACAGCACCACTGGCACCATATGCGGCGGGAGTTTTTCCCGTAGCTGTGCCCGGAGCGAGGGGATATCAAGCGGAAGCCCTGACTGCGAGACCAGATACCCCACCAACTGGCGGGCATCGCCCCCTGTTGCCGCCGCCTGATTAAAGACGCAGGCGTGAACCACCGCCTGTTCAACATCAGGCAATGCCTGCATCACACGATCTATCTCGCCCAGTTCGATACGCTGACCGCGGATCTTGAGCTGATCGTCACTGCGTCCCAGATACTCAACAGCACCATTATCCAGCCAGCGCGCAACGTCTCCGGTACGGTACATCCGCTCTCCCGGCGCAAATGGATCGGCGATAAAGCGACTTGCCGTGAGGTCCGGTCGGCCAAGATAGCCCTGCGCGAGCTGGATGCCGGTCAGATAGAGATCGCCCGCCACGCCAACAGGAACCGGATGCATCATCGCGTCGAGGATACGCAACCCGGTATTCCATACCGGGAAACCAATCGGTACGCTGCTACCAGTAACGTTTGCCAGTTCATCCCCCCAGGCCGGATACCAGCTCACATCAACTGCTGCCTCCGTTGGACCATACAAATTATGTAACGGCACATGCGTCAGCCGTGCCCATTCGCGGCATAAATCAGCAGGTAAGGCTTCTCCGCTGCAAAAGACATGCTGTAACGTTGCGCAGCTTTCACCGGCGCTCTCAGGCGTTAGCGACGCGACGAATGCCGCCAGCATCGACGGTACAAAATGGGTCGTCGTCACCCCGTAATGGGCAAAGAAGCGCTGCATGGCCAGCGGATCGCGATGCGCTTCCGGTTCCGCCATCACCAGCTTCGCCCCGGCGATAAACGGCCAGAAGAATTCCCACACCGAGACGTCAAAGCTGCACGGCGTTTTTTGCGCCACCACATCCTTCGCCGTCAGTCCATACTGGTTTTGCATCCACAGCAGACGGTTAACAATGGCGGTTTGCCCGACCATCACTCCTTTCGGTCTGCCCGTTGAACCAGAAGTAAAGATGATGTACGCCGTATGCTGCGGTTGCGATAACCCCAGCGGCGCGCTATCGCCTGCCGACAGCGGTTCGCTATAGCAGAGGCTTTCCAGCCCCGGAATATCGCTAAAGCGTGGTAACTGTTCCACTGTGGTGATCAACAGTTTCGGCTGCGCGTCTTCCAGCATCATTCGCAGACGATCGTCCGGATAACCGGTGTCTAATGGCAGCCATGCCGCACCAGCTTCAACAATTCCGTGCAGCGCCAGCGTCAGAAATACAGAGCGCGGTAAGGCCACCGCGACGCTGTCGCCCGGCTGCACGCCGTGTTCACGCAGCACACCGGCGAGCGCCACCACCTGCTCGCGCATTTCGCGGTAGCTGAAATCATAGCGGGCATCCGCCAGCGCGGGCGCGTCCGGCGTTCTGCTCGCCTGTTCCGCCACCAGCGCACTGAGCGTCGTGGACGGGATATCAACCGCCGTGGCGTTGATCTGCGCAATCTGCTGATATTCAGATGGAAGCAGCAGATCGGCATCACCACAGCACAGGGCTGGGTTAGCGGCAAATTGTTCGATCAGCGCCATCAGACGCAGCGCATGCTGTTTGAGCGTTGCTTCATCATAACGTTGTTGGTTCGCAAGAAGCTCAATGCTCAGCCCGCCGCCTTCATCCGGGAACAGTGCCAGTTCAAGATCGTTAACCGGTCCCGTCGCCAGCGTATGAGTTTGCGCCGTGACGCCCGGGATCTCCAGTTGATAATCGAAGACTTTGAGGTTAAGCACCGGGCCAAACAGCGGCTCTTCTCCGGCCGCCCGGCCGCTGTCACGGACGATTTGCTCCGCATCATAGCGCTGATGACGGCGCATTTTCTTAAGCTGGGCGGACAGTCGTTTCGCCAGTTCTGGCAGTTTTTCTGCGGCATCAATACGCACGCCCAGCGGTAACACGTTGAGCACGGGGCCGGTGGCGGTCAGCGCCGCCGATCCCATGCGACGCATAAAGATAAAGCCTGCCGCGTATTCCATCCGGCTGCACAGCCGTCCCAGCCAGAGCGCCACCAGCGCCAGCGCCAGATCGGTTCGCTGCACGTCTGGCAGTTGCGCCGCCAGGTGGCGAAACGCGCCTTCCGGAGCGTTAAACTTCATGCGGTAAATGTCAGACGTCGCCGCCCGTCCCGGCAACGGTGCGGCTGAAAGCGACGCTGGCGGCGGAAGCTGTTTACATTGCTCGGCCCAGAACGCACCGTCCCGTTGCCAGGCCTCACTCTGACGATACTGCTGATACTCTTCCACCACCCCGGCAAACGGCGTGAAGGGTGAGTCAGGTGTCGCGTCACCCCGAAGCCATGCGCTGTAAATCGCAGCTATCTGGCGGGTAATTGCCGGGAAACTGAAACCATCGACCAGTAAATGATGATAGCGCTGATACCAGTACCACTGGTCGTCACCAACCAGGATCAACTGATGATGCACCAGCGGCTTACCGCCATCGACGCGCAGATTTTGCTGCAGATCGGCCTGCATCAGCGCCAGCGCGGCGTCATGCGGGTTCGCCGCGGTGCGGAGATCGCAAATCTGCGGTTCAGCAAACGTAAAGGCATCATCAACCCATTGCCAGACGTCGCCGTTATCCTCAGTAAAACGCATCCGTAAGGTATCGGCCTGCTGTAGACCGGTGACGACTGCACGCGCCAGTCGTTGCGCATCCAGTTCACCGGTTAACGCCACATAATGTGCGACGCTCCAGGCGGAAGGTAATGTGGAGAGTTTTTCGGCCATCCAGATGCCGGGCTGTGCGGCGACAAGCGGTAAACGACGGCTCATTGCGCCTCCTGCGAAACGGCATAATAACCGGGAATTAACGTGGTCCAGTGACGCGCCAGCCACTGCTGGCAGGCTTCCTGTGACTGCGGTTCGCATACCACCTGCCAGCCAGCAGGTAATGCGCAATGCTGCGGCCAGAGGCTAAACTGCTGCTGCGAATTTTGCAGAATGTAGAACTGTCCCTGCGGATTATCGAAGGGATTACTGAATTCCATACTCAACTCCTGTCGTGGAAAATCGCTCGCTCAGAGCAGCGGCGTCCAGAGGTCGATCACCCCCTGCGTCAGTCCGCCACGCCAGCAAAGCGCATCATGTCCGCCGTCAACCTGACGCCAGAAAACCGACTGCTGTGTCGTCTGTAGTTGTGTGTAGAGCGCCTGATTCGCGCGCAAGATAACCGGCTCGCGGACTCCCGCCTCGAGAACAATCCGTAGTCCCTTCGCGGACAGCGTGCCGGCGCGGAGTTGCTCAATAATCAGCCCGTTCTGTTGACCGCCACGATGGGGCCACCAGTAAGAACCGGACTGGCTGAGCACGCAGCCAAAGCGTTCCGGCCAGTGCAACCCGGCAAACAGCGATGACAACCCGCCAAAACTTTGCCCTGCAACGATCGTGCGCTCAGGACGATCGCTGAAGGGTGCGGCGCGCCGGACCTGCGGTAATAACTCGTGTTGAACCGCCAGCCAGAAATCCGCGTTGCAGGGAAGTTCACGGCTGCGATGTGTGGTATCGATGGCATCAATAAGCAGATACACCGCTGGTGGAAGTTGCCCCCGCTGAGTGAGTGAAGTGAGCGCAGGCCAGACGGGTATGCTCTGCGCCCAGAATTGCCCGTCGAGGAGAACCGCCAGGGGACGTTCATCCGGCTGCGCATCACCGGTCGTAAAGACCCATACCCGACGCGTATTACCCAGACGCGCGCTATTCCATTGCAGCACCACCGGCGACGACACTGGCGTTTGTGGGGAGTCCCAGCCCGGTTGCGCAGGGGCGTGCGGCATCTCAAGCGCAGACACGGCGTGCCCTCGTCCCCCTTTCCAGCTCAACGGATTAAGTGGATCGGCAATCGCCTGTGGCAACAGTTGCCGCCAGCCTTCGCGCAACGCCGCGCGATCCAACACGCCATCAGTCTTCAACGAGGCAAATGACTCCTCCTGCGTTGAGGGAATAAAGCAGTAGCTGCCGCGCCAGTTAGCGCTTAACACGGTCTGCCACTGCCAGACATCCGTTCCGGCAATACGCTGCATCGTCTGAGGAAAGACATTCTGGTGATGATCGGTAACGCCCGTGATGTATACCCAGACTCGCTGAATGGCCGAGTGAAATTCACTCCCCTGCGGATCGCGCCACCAGAAGGTCACCCGGTAATTTCCGTCTGCTTCACGCGTCCATTGCGGACCGTTTTTTGACTGCCACCAGGCCTCGCTGCCTACCGTTAACGCCGTCACCGTCATAACCTCATGTTTATTGTGATTTTTTTCATTGTTTTATGAAATATATTGATAATATTATTGATAACTATTTGCATTTGCAATAGCGTATTGACGCGCCGTGGGAAGCGCGAACAGTTTTTAACCAACCGCGCTGCGGGCTTTTCTGGAACGGAGGGTTTTCGCAGAGGCGGGCGACATCGGGCCGGATACCGATCTCAGGTGTCTGGTACACGTGGCTAAAGAAAAGCAGGAAAGACAATGAACAAGAAGATTCATTCCCTGGCCTTATTGGTCAACTTAGGGATTTACGGGGTAGCGCTGCCCGCAATGGCAGAAGAAACCGCTGATAGCACCGCCGTCTCTCATGAAGATACTATTGTGGTTACCGCCGCCCAGCAGAACTTGCAGGCGCCTGGCGTGTCGACTATCACCGCAGATGAAATTCGCAAAAACCCTCCCGCTCGCGACGTCTCTGAAATCATTCGTACCATGCCAGGCGTTAACCTGACCGGTAACTCGACCAGCGGCCAGCGCGGCAATAACCGTCAGATTGATATTCGTGGGATGGGACCAGAAAACACCCTGATCCTGATTGACGGTAAACCGGTGACCAGCCGTAACTCCGTGCGCCTTGGCTGGCGCGGTGAACGCGATACCCGTGGCGATACGTCCTGGGTGCCGCCGGAGATGATCGAACGTATTGAAGTCCTGCGCGGGCCTGCGGCTGCACGTTACGGTAATGGTGCCGCTGGCGGCGTAGTAAATATCATCACCAAAAAAGGCAGCAACGAGTGGCACGGCTCCTGGAATACCTATTTCAACGCACCGGAACACAAAGAGGAAGGCGCAACCAAACGCACTAACTTTACCCTCAACGGTCCGCTGGGCGGGGATTTCAGCTTCCGCCTGTTCGGTAACCTGGATAAAACGCAGGCCGATGCGCGCAACATCAACCAGGGCCATCAGTCTGAACGTACCGGTACTTATGCCGACACGCTGCCAGCCGGTCGTGAAGGCGTTATCAACAAGGACGTTAACGGTGTGGTGCGTTGGGACTTTGCGCCGATGCAGTCTATTGAACTGGAAGCCGGCTATAGCCGTCAGGGTAACCTGTATGCCGGGGACACGCAGAACACCAATACCAACCAGTTGGTGAAAGATAACTACGGCAAAGAGACTAACCGTCTCTACCGTCAGAACTACTCGCTGACCTGGAACGGCGGTTGGGATAACGGTGTCACCACCACCAACTGGGTGCAATACGAACATACGCGTAACTCCCGTACGCCGGAAGGTCTGGCGGGCGGTACGGAAGGGATCTTCGACCCGAAAGCGTCACAGAAATATGTTGATGCCGACCTGAACGACGTCACGTTGCACAGTGAAATCAGCATGCCGTTCGATTTGCTGGTTAACCAAAACCTGACGCTGGGCACTGAATGGACCCAGCAGCGCATGAAGGATATGCTCTCCAACTCGCAGACCTTTATGGGCGGGGATATTCCAGGCTCCAGCAGCACCGACCGCAGCCCTTATTCAAAAGCGGAAATTTTCTCGCTGTTCGCTGAGAACAACATGGAGCTGACTGACAGCACCATGCTGACGCCGGGCCTGCGTTTCGATCACCACAGCATCGTGGGCGACAACTGGAGCCCATCGCTGAACCTGTCACAGGGTCTGGGCGATGACTTCACCCTGAAGATGGGCATTGCGCGGGCGTATAAAGCGCCAAGCCTGTATCAGACCAACCCGAACTACATTTTGTACAGTAAAGGCCAGGGCTGCTATGCCACGGGTGCCGCGACCGGTATCGGCTGTTACATGATGGGTAACGACGATCTGAAAGCAGAAACCAGCATCAACAAAGAGATTGGCCTTGAGTTCAAACATGATGGCTGGCTGGCAGGGGTGACCTGGTTCCGCAACGATTATCGCAACAAGATCGAAGCCGGTACGGTACCGATGAGCCGTACGTCTATCACCAACAAAGGCAAAACCACCTACACCGATATCTATCAGTGGGAGAACGTACCTAAAGCGGTCGTGGAAGGGCTGGAAGGGACGCTGAACGTACCGGTTAGCAACACCGTTAACTGGACCAACAACATCACTTACATGCTGCAGAGTAAAAACAAAGAGACCGGAGAACGCCTGTCGATTATTCCGGAGTACACGCTGAACTCAACACTGAGCTGGCAGGTACATCAGGATGTTTCTCTGCAATCCACCTTTACCTGGTACGGCAAACAGGAGCCGAAGAAATACGATTATCAGGGCAAACCGGTGACCGGTTCAGATAAACAGTCTGTCAGCCCCTACAGCATTGTGGGTCTGAGCGCGACCTGGGACGTGACCAAAAATGTCAGCCTGACCGGCGGCGTGGATAACGTCTTCGACAAACGTTTGTGGCGTGAAGGTAATGCGCAAACGACCGGTAGCACGACCGATGTCTCTTATATGCGTGGCGCAGGTGCGTACACTTATAACGAACCGGGTCGTACGTGGTACATGAGCGTTAACACCCACTTCTGATGCCCACTCCCCTCCTCCGTGCGGAGGAGGGGTTTCGGTTTTAATGACACGATGCAGACAACGCACTCCTCTCTCATTCTGGCTCACCACACCTTGCATGGTGTGACGTTTGAACCAGACACCTTCCCCGAACACGATCTGCTGTGGCTGCCTCATCATGCGCAACTGGCACGTGCCGGACGTAAACGTAAAGCCGAACACCTGGCCGGTCGTATTGCCGCCGTTCAGGCGCTACGTGAATGGGGTCATAAAAACGTGCCGGGAATGGGTGAACAACGACAACCGCTATGGCCGGAAGGTCTGTCTGGCAGCATCAGCCACTGCGCCACCACCGCGCTGGCGGTAGTTTCCTACCAGCCAGTGGGAGTTGATATAGAAGCGATATTCACAGCGCAAACAGCGACTGAACTGGCAGGCAGTATCGTCACAGAAGCAGAAAAAGTTCGGCTGGCAGGGAGCGGATTACCCTTTGAACAGGCGCTCACGCTGGCATTTTCCGCCAAAGAGAGCGCCTTTAAGGCAACCCCAAAACGCTCGCAGGCAGGCTGCGGATTCATGCATTATCACATTCTCGACGTTCAGCATGACCAGATGAGGTTACAGGCCATCGACCAGATCTGGCATGTGCAGTGGCTCGTAAAAAATAACCATGTCATTACCGTGGCAACGGGTTAACCCTCACAGCATTTCCCGGGCCTGGGCCGCAATCGACTGGGCATCGAAACCGTGGTGCTGGCGCATCCAGTTGCGATCTGCTGCCGCAGCGTATTCACCATCCGGAATCCCTAAGCGCTTCAGAACCGCCCCCGTGCCGCCTTCCGCCAGGACTTCCGCCACCAGGCTTCCCAGTCCACCGTTGATATTATGTTCTTCAACGGTAATCACCGCTTTACAGTCTTTTACTGCCGCTAACAAGGCTTTGGTATCACACGGACGAATGGACGGTACACTCACCACCGTCGCCTGAATACCGGAGTCGGCTAACAGCGCGGCCGCATCAACAATTTCGTGGACCGTAGAGCCCGTCGCCACCAGCGCCAACGCGTCGCCTTCACGTAACGTCACCACGGCACCCGGCACAAACTGATAGCTCTCGTCATGCAGTTCCGGGAGCGCCTTTCCGTCCATACGAATATACACCGGCCCCTGATGGCCAATGGCATAGTCGATAATCTGCCGACATTCTCGTGGTGAAGAGGGGGCGAAAATCTGAATATTGCCAAATCCGCGCATAATAGCGATGTCGTCGATCGCGTGGTGCGTACTCGCCAGCGGACCATAGCTGGCCCCCGCGTTCAGACCAAACAACTTCACGTTGGTATTGTTGTAGCAAACGTCAACTTTGATTTGCTCATTAGCGCGAGAAATCAGGAAAGGCGCCGCGTTACAGGTGACCGCAACCTTGCCGCCGAGCGCAAGCCCTGCCGCTGTCCCGACCATACTTTGTTCGGCAATCCCCACGTTGACCAGTCTGTCCGGGAACTGCTTAATGAAGGGGCCAATTTTCGCGGTGGAGGTTGAGTCAGCCACAACCGGCACCAGATCAACACCCTTTTCCACCGCATCGATAAACGCCTGAACCATGACGTTCGCGAGATGTTCTGCATTACTCATCTTTCAACTCCTCCAGCGCCAGTTCAATCTCTTCGCCTTTCGGCACCCGGTGGTGCCACTCAGGACGCCCCTGGATAAACGAAATACCCGCGCCTTTTATGGTATTGGCAATCACCACATTAGGTTTCCCTTCCTGTTTCAGTCCTTCTAGCGTACTGACGACCGACGCCATATCATTTCCCTGGCATTCGGTAACCTGCATGCCGAAGGCACGCCATTTATCCGCGAGCGGATCGGTATTCATGATTTCACGCGTGGGTCCGGCCAACTGGAGATTATTCTTGTCATTAATGATCACCAGGTTATCGAGTCCATAATGCGCAGCCGCGAGCGCAGCCTCCCAGTTGCTGCCTTCCGCCAGTTCACCATCGCCGGTAATTAAAAAGATACGGCGTGCACTGTTGCTTTTCTTCGCGGCCAGCGCCAGTCCCACCGCAACAGGCAAACCGTGGCCCAGCGCGCCGGTGTTCAGTTCAATACCCGGCGTTTTCTGCCGTACCGGGTGACCCGGAAGATGAGAGTTGGCGTGCTGGTAGGTGCTCAGCCAGTCAACAGGGAAAAAACCGGCCTCAGCCAGAACACAGTAGTAGCAACCTACCGCGTGACCTTTGGACTGGATGTAGATGTCCCGTTCCGCATCGTCGATACGATCCGGCGCGACATTCAAAATTCGGAAATAGAGCGCGGTGAGCAATTCAACCTGGGACAGGTCCGCACCGGTATGCCCTCCTGCAGGGCTGTAGGCGTTTAATTTAACGATGTGACGGCGCACCGCTCGCGCTGTGCGCTCAAGAGTCTGGATATCATAGTGCCAGGGATTCATTTAACACCTCTGAATTTATTTTCAATATGGAATATTTATTCCATCAGGGACTAAAAAAACCAGAAATCCCTTTGCTTCGCATCACACGGCTTACGCCACGGCATCTTACTCAGGAACATTCTGCCTCCTCACCGCGACCACATTGACGTCGGGAACAATCAGTTGACCTGAAATCACCATGAATATATATTCATAAATGATTCTTTATTCAATTATGCAACCACATTTTCGTATTTGTCCATCCCTGTTTTTGAGGATTGGCTAAAGTTAGAGCTTTATCACACTTACCTGCCTTTTGTTTTCGCGTATGATAAAAGTCTCTAAGATAATGGCTGTACGTAAATGATTTTCGGGGAAATATATGGCTAAGCAGGACGAACAACGGCTATTGGTTAAAATCGCCTCCCTTTACTATCTTGAAGGACGCTAACAGTCCGATAGTGCTCAACTTCTCTCGCTTTCTCTGTCGGTGATCTCCCGAGCCATCTCCCGCTGTCAGAAAGAAGGGGTGGTAAAAATCAGCGTCGTACAGCCCTCAAATATCTTTCTGAACCTTGAGAAAGGGATCGAAGATCGTTACGGACTCAAACAGGCAATCGTGGTGGATACCGAAGACGATGCTACGGACCACAGCATCAAACGCGCCATTGGTTCCGCCGCCGCCCACTATCTTGAAACCCGCCTGCGGCCCAAAGATCTGGTGGGCGTTTCCTCATGGAGTTCAACCATCCGGGCGATGGTTGACGAAGTGCATACCCAGAATCTGAAAGCGGGTGGCGTGATCCAACTCCTCGGCGGCGTCGGGCCAAACGGCAATGTGCAGGCGACTATTTTAACCCAGACGCTGGCGCAACATCTTAACTGCGAGGCCTGGCTGCTCCCTTCACAAAGCATTGAGGGATCGGTTGAGGAGAAAAATCGGCTGATTGCCAGCAAGGATGTCGCCGAGGTGATCTCGCGTTTCGATAATGTCGATATCGCCATTGTGGGGGTGGGGATTCTGGAACCATCCCAGTTGCTTAAGACGTCGGGTAACTACTACCACGAAGATATGCTCCAGGTATTGGCCGATCGCGGTGCCGTGGGAGATATCTGCCTGCACTACTACGACAAAAACGGTGAGCCGGTATTACAGGATGATGAAGATCCGGTCATTGGCATGGCGCTCGAGAAAGTCAAAAAATGCCCCAACGTCGTGGCGCTGGCGGGGGGAACGGACAAAGTTGCCGCCATCAAAGGGGCGCTTAACGGCGGTTATATCGACGTGTTGATCACGGATTATCCTACCGCGCGCATGCTAGTCACAGCCTGAACGCTCTTCCTCTTCGGTCTTTGCGTAAAACGAACTCAACGCAAAGACCGTGTAAAAACCCCTATATTTCAATAAACTGAAAGGATTCACCTCTGCGTTAATTTCGTACAAACCTGATATTCTTCCCGTTGTGTAAGTGTGATTCCCAGCACAATTGATGATTTTTTCTATAGCCCAACTGAAAGATTCTGGCTAAGGTATTAAATAAATAGTCAGCATCGAATATATATTCAAGACATTAAAAATACACGATGTCACAAACAAGCCTGATTAAGTAAAGACGCGCCAGCAAGGGAGTCCCTCTTCCCTTCAACGCCGGGACGCAATGTGACTCAGGAGATAATCAATCTATGTGTGCAGCAACGAAAGAGTTCATCATTGCGCTGGATGAAGGGACTACCAACGCGAAAGCCATAGCACTGGACGCACAGGGTCAGGTGGTCGCCAAATTTTCTCAACCGCTGGCCATTCAGACGCCGCGTGAAGGTTGGGTTGAGCAATCCGGCGAGGTATTGATTGATGCCTCACTCGATGTGATTGCGAAAGCGATCAACCATGTTGGCGCCGATAACGTCGCGGCTCTGGCAATCAGTAATCAGCGTGAAACCGCCATTGGCTGGTATCGCCAGACGGGAAAACCACTGAATTCCGCCATCACCTGGCAGTGCACGCGCAGTGCGGCGTACTGTGAAGAACTACGCCACGCCAACAAAGAACACCTGATCAAAACAACGACTGGCCTGCCGATTGCACCGCTTTTTTCCGCCTCTAAAATGCGCTGGCTGCTGGAGTCGGTAGCCGATGGCCCGCGGCTCGCGGCCCAGGGGAAAATCTGTCTGGGAACCATCGACAGTTGGCTGCTGTGGAATTTAACCGGCGGCGAGGCTTTCTGCTGCGACTACTCTAACGCGGCCCGCACCCAGTTGCTCAATCTGCACACCGGGCAGTGGGATGACACCATGCTGGAACTGTTCCACATCCCCCGCGCCGCCTTACCGGAAATTAAACCCTCCAGTGGATTATTTGGCTATACCCGCGGCCTGAACGGTATTGCGGATGGTATCCCGGTGATGTCGATGGTTGGTGACTCGCACGCCGCGCTGTTTGGTCACGCCCTCGGCGAGATGGGGTGTGTCAAAGCCACTTACGGCACCGGGTCCTCCGTGATGGCACCGGTGACCTCAGCCCAGTGCGATAGTGGCGCGCTGGCGACCACCATTGCCTGGCACGATGGTGAGAAGATTATTTACGGCCTGGAAGGCAACATTCCACACACGGGCGATGCGGTGGCGTGGATGGCTGATAGTACCGGGCTGAGCGAACTGTCTGACGCCGAACTGGCTCATGAACTGAATACGCTTCCCGCTTCCGTTGAGTCCACCCTGGGCGTGTACTTTGTCCCGGCATTAACCGGGCTCGGTGCCCCCTGGTGGGATGACAGCGCGCGCGGCGTGATCTGCGGGCTGAGTCGCGGCGTTAAGCGTGCCCATCTGATCCGCGCCGCCCTGGAGTCGATTACCTATCAAATCGCCGATGTCGTGGTCGCCATGCAACAGCATGAGGACTTTAGCGTGTCGGCACTGATGGTCGACGGCGGCCCGACAAAGAATGACTGGTTAATGCAATACCAGGCAGACCTGCTGGGCTGTCCGGTGATGCGCAGCGATGTGCCTGAGTTGTCGGCTATTGGCGCCGCGTTACTGGCACGCAAAGCGCTCCATCCCGGCTCGCTCACTGATTTAAAAGCCTTTTTAACCGTACACAGCGCATTTCAGCCCGACATGGCTCGCCATCATCGCCTGCAAAAAAGATGGCAGGAGTGGCGCAATGCGGTGAACAGAACACGATGGAAACCGGCCCCGTCCGCCTGACGCCTCACCAGGGAAGATGCGTGACACCCCTATTCATTAACAGAAGGAGAACCCCGGACCATTAGCCCTGTTTTACAAGAATTCATGCTTTACGTTGTTTCACCGTACCCGACAATAACAACACAGAGAGAACATTGTCATGAAATTACGTTTAACGCTGTTAACCGCTGCAACCCTGACTGCTTTGTCTTTTTCTGCCCATGCGGCAGAAAAAGGGACAATTATGATTATGGTGAATTCACTGGATAATCCGTATTACGCGTCAGAAGCCAAAGGCGCCAGTGAAAAAGCCCAGGAGTTAGGCTACAAAACCACCATTTTGTCGCACAGCGAAGATGTCAAAAAACAGAATGAATTGATTGATACCGCTATCGGCAAAAAAGTTCAGGGCATCATTCTGGATAATGCGGATTCAACGGCCAGCGTCGCCGCCATTGAAAAAGCGAAGAAAGCCGGTATTCCCGTCATATTAATCAACCGCGAAATTCCCGTAGATGATGTGGCGCTGGTGCAAATTACCCATAATAACTTCCAGGCAGGTTCTGAAGTTGCCAACGTTTTTGTTGAGAAAATGGGGGAAAAAGGGAAATACGCCGAGCTGACTTGTAACCTCGCCGATAATAACTGCGTTACCCGTTCTAAATCTTTCCACCAGGTGATTGACCAGTTCCCGGACATGGTCAGCGTCGCCAGACAAGATGCTAAAGGGACGCTTATCGACGGTAAGCGAATTATGGACAGTATTCTGCAAGCCCACCCGGATGTGAAAGGCGTCATCTGCGGTAACGGTCCTGTTGCGCTGGGTGCTATCGCCGCGTTGAAAGCCGCAAACCGCAATGACGTTGTGGTCGTCGGTATCGATGGTAGCAACGATGAACGCGATGCGGTGAAAGCCGGTACCTTACAGGCGACTGTCATGCTGCAGGCACAGGCGATCGCCGCACAGGGCGTGACCGATCTGGATAACTACCTGCAAAAAGGCGTGAAACCAGAGAAACAACGCGTCATGTTCCGCGGCATTCTCATCACCAAAGATAACGCAGATAAAGTACAGGATTTCAATATCAAGTCCTGATCTCGGGTAGTTGCGCCTCTGCGGAGGCGCAGAGGAGAACATTATGTCTAAAAAAGCCTGGCTGGCGCTGGTGGTATTGACCGTGGGCGGATGCCGCATTGTCTCGCAGCAGGAGCTTGCGGATCTGAAATCTCCACCAAATCCCCATATGGCCAATATAGACCAGACGTGGCAAAACAAAATTGTGCCGCAAATTGTTGGGCAGGCTCGTCCGGTGGCAGATTTAATGGCTGCTTTACAGGCCGAGAAAGACTTCGATAGTGCCTGTAAAAAACTGGGCTATCGTTCTCAGGAAGAGAACCCCTGCATCTTTTACGTAAAGGTTGAAGGCAATATTGGCACGATCGATACCGCTTCCCGGAGTGGAAAAATGACCATCGCGGACAAAAGCGGCAGCAATATTATTGTTCAGATTGGTCCAACATTACGCGGTACGCAATTACGTGATGCTTATAAGGGCGCGACTTACGGCGATTTTAACGACCAGGTGTTATTTGGCGAGTATGGTCGCGCCATTAACGACCAGGCGATAAAAATGATTCAGACGGCCCAACTTAAAACCGGCGAATCGGCGCAAGTGTACGGTGTATTTTCCGCCTGGGATCTTCCTCAGACGGTCCCTGATATTACGCCCGCAAAAATTGAACCTGCAGGAGGACAATAACATGCAACAGCAAGATATCGTCACTCCCCAACCCGTCGAATCGGAAGTCATTATCGAAACCCGCAGCCTGTCTCGTGTCTATCCTGGCGTGGTGGCATTAGATAACGTCAATTATCGGGTATATCGGAATAAAGTGAATGTTCTGATCGGAGAAAATGGTGCGGGTAAATCCACCATGATGAAAATGCTTGCTGGTGTCGAAACTCCATCCTCCGGTGAAATTTTTCTGGATGGTACACCTGTTTCTATGAATTCGACGCATCAGGCTGAAAAATTGGGTATCAGTATTATTTTTCAGGAGTTGAATTTATTCCCGAATATGAATGTCATGGATAATATTTTCATGGCTAACGAGTTTTTTCAGAAAGGGAAAATTAACGAAAAATACCAGTACGCGTTGGCACAAAGCCTTCTAAAGCGACTGGAACTGGATGTTGATCCATACACACCCTTAGAAGAACTGGGGATCGGCCACCAGCAACTGGTCGAGATTGCCCGCGCGCTCTCAAAAGATACGCGCGTCTTAATCATGGATGAACCCACCTCTGCGCTGAGTCAGTCTGAAGTCAAAATCCTGTTCAACGTGATTGAGCAACTCAAACGACGCGGCGTCACCATTATCTATATTTCCCATCGGCTGGAAGAGCTCATGGAAATTGGCGACTACATCACTATTTTCCGCGACGGTCGCTTTATCAGCGAGCGTCCGGTCAGTGATGCCAGCATTCCGTGGATCATCGAACAGATGGTGGGCGATAAGAAAAAACACTTCGATTATCAACCGGCTCCACAAGGCAATACGGTTCTCGACGTGCGGGGGCTGACCGCGCTTCACTCCAGCGGCGGCTATAAGCTCAATGACGTGTCGTTTAGCCTGAATAAAGGCGAGGTGATTGGGATCTACGGTCTGCTGGGTGCCGGACGCACCGAGTTGTTCAAAGGACTGGTGGGTCTGATGCCCTGCCAGAGCGGTAGCATTCAACTCAACGGTGAGTGTATCGATAAAGCCCACTTTCAGTCTCGACTTAAGAAAGGGCTTGCGCTGGTGCCGGAAGATAGACAGGGCGAAGGCGTCGTTCAGATGATGTCGATTCAATCCAACATGACGCTCTCTGACCTCAGTCTGCAGGGTTTTCGTCGGGCCTGGAAATGGCTGAATCCGCATAAAGAGCAGACCAGCGTGAAGGAGATGATTCAGCAACTTGCCATCAAAGTCAGCGATCCTGCATTGCCCATCACCTCACTCAGCGGTGGAAACCAGCAAAAAGTGGTGTTGGGTAAAGCATTGATGACACAGCCGCAGGTGGTGTTCCTCGATGAACCGACCCGCGGCATCGACGTAGGGGCGAAAACCGACGTGTATCACCTTATCGGCAAAATGGCGCAACAGGGGCTGGCAGTGATGTTTTCTTCATCAGAGCTGGACGAAGTGATGGCGCTGGCGGACCGTATTCTGGTGATGGCTGATGGCCGGATCACCGCTGATGTCCCCCGTCATGCAGTCACCCGCGAGAAGTTGATCGCGGCTTCTACACCGCAAGATTAATCAGGCTGGAATCCATCATGAACCAGAAATATATGATTTACATGTACCTGCTGAAGGCCAGAACGTTTATCGCGCTGCTGCTGGTCATCGCATTCTTCAGC
>NZ_JBFWLF010000041.1:0-21645 GCF_050252275.1 Citrobacter sp.
ACCAGGCCCAGTGCAACAACGTCGTCGGTGCTGATACCGGCATCACGAGTGAAGTTGTTGTCATCCAGCAGGTTGATTTTGTAATCAACGTAGGTGGACATGTTTTTGTTGAAGTAGTAGGTTGCGCCCACATCAACATATTTCAGCAGATCTTCATCGTCGTAGTTACGACCGTTGAGAGTCCCCAGGTTTTTACCTTTGGACTGCAGGTATGCAACGGACGGACGCAGACCGAAGTCGAACTGGTACTGAGCAACCACTTCGAAGTTCTGCGCTTTGTTTGCCCAACCTTCGCCGCCTACACGCGTTGCGTTATAGGTCTGAGTGTACTGCGCCGCCAGGTACAGGTTGTTAGCGTCGTATTTCAGGCCACCGGTGTAGGTTTCAGCGCGATCGCCGTTACCCAGGTAGATCGCTCTGTTCTGCTCATCAGTACGTTTGGAGCTGCTCACTGCCGCACCCAGACCGAAGCCTTCGCCGATGTCATAGGTTACAGAACCGCCAACGCCGTCGCCGTTCTGACGCAGCGCTTCACGACCGTTGTTAGTCACGCCGGTGTAAGCGATGCCATCAGCACCTTCACCAGACGGGCTACCGTTTTTACCCTGATACTGCAGGGCAAAGTTCAGGCCATCAACCAGACCGAAGAAATCAGCGTTACGGTAAGTCGCGAAGCCGTTACCACGCTGCTGCATGAAGTTATCAGAACCGTAGGTATCCCCACCGAATTCTGGCAGGACGTCGGTCCAGGACGTGACGTCATACACAACGCCGTAGTTACGACCGTAGTCGAAAGAACCCGCATCGCCGAATTTCAGACCGGCGAAGGCAACACGAGTCCAGGAGTTGTTTTCGGATTCAGGCGCGTTACCCTGAATCTGATACTCCCACTGGCCGTAACCGGTGATCTGATCGTTAACCTGGGTTTCGCCTTTGAAGCCGATACGCATGTAGGTCTGATCGCCATCAGCGTTTTTATCATCGGAGAAATAATGCAGACCGTCGACTTTACCGAACAGGTCTAATTTGTTGCCGTCTTTGTTGTAAATTTCAGCCGCATTTGCTGCGCCTGCTACCAGCAGTGCTGGTACCAGGAGGGACAGTACTTTAACTTTCATGTTATTAACCCTCTGTTATATGCCTTTATTTGCTTTTTTATGCCACTGCATACTGATTAACCCTCATTAACCAGTCGGCAAGTTCATTCTCCTCAAAATTGCAGAATAATCCAACACGAATATGATACTAAAACTTTTAAGATGTTTCATTTATCCACATAGATGTTTCAAAATGTAAATTCCAAGGAACTTTTTTTTTTGCTTCAAAAAGACAAAAAATAAGCACGATCACTCAAGAAATATATAAAATACATATAAAACAATTAATTACATAAATAAATTTGATAGCACTGAATGACAAAACAAAATCGTCATGCATCTCTAAAATATCTCTCGCTATCATCATTAACTTTATTTATTACCGTCATTCATTTCTGAATGTCTGTTTACCCCTATTTCAACCGGATGCGATGCGTCCGGTTTTTTTTACCCTTCTTTACACTTATTTTCTCTTTATGTGCTACCGCATAAAAATAATAACAACTATTAACTATTTACCTTCATTCAGTCACTGACTGATATCAGAAACCGATTTCTTGTTATTTCGTGCTATTTCTTCACACTTGACGGGGAATATGTGTACGCCTCTGGTGGGCCTGTACACTTTTACGCCATTTAACTGATGAATTCTTTTTGGCAAAAAATGCAGAACATCAATGAGTAGAGAGTGTGGAAATTCACACCGTACCCTTTATACTGCCCTTTCACCTTCTGCGTTGTTTTACAGGTCATAACCACGAATGAGTCAGTCTGATACAACGGCTACGTCCCGATTTTCCCTCCTGCCGGGAAGCATTACCCGTTTCTTTTTATTGCTGATCATTGTGTTGCTGGTGACGATGGGCGTGATGGTGCAAAGCGCGGTTAACGCCTGGTTGAAAGATAAAAGCTATCAAATCGTCGATATCACCCATGCAATTCATAAGCGTATCGATACCTGGCGTTACGCGACCTGGCAAATCTATGACAACATCGCCGCGACGACGAATCCGTCGAGCAGCGAAGGATTGCAGGAAACACGCCTGAAACAGGACGTTTACTATCTTGAAAAACCACGGCGAAAAACCGAAGCGCTGATCTTTGGCTCGCATGACAGCTCAACGCTGGAAATGACGCAGCGCATCTCGTCCTACCTCGACACGCTGTGGGGCGCTGAGACGGTGCCGTGGTCCATGTATTATCTCAACGGACAGGATAACAGCCTGACGCTCATCTCGACGCTGCCGTTAAAAGATCTCTCTTCGGGATTTAAAGAGTCGACCATCGGCAGCATTGTCGATTCCCGTCGGGCAGAGATGCTCCAGCAGGCCAATGCGCTGGACGAACGGGAAAGTTTCTCATCGCTGCGTCGGCTGGCATGGCAAAACGGCCACTATTTTACGCTGCGAACCACGTTTAATCAGCCGGGACACCTGGCGACCGTTGTCGCGTTTGACCTGCCCATCAACGACTTAATTCCTCCCGGCATGCCACTGGACAGCTTCCGCCTTGAGCCTGACACGACTCCAGCCAGCGCACGCAATGCAGATAAAGAATCGCCCGACAGCGTAAGCATCAGCTTTAACAGTTCGAAAATTGAAATCTCGTCGGCGCTGAACTCGACGGGAATGCGCCTGGTCTGGCAGGTGCCGTTTGGCACCCTACTGCTCGATACGCTGCAAAACATCCTGTTACCGCTATTGCTGAATATCGGGCTGCTGGCGCTCGCCCTGTTCGGCTATACCACCTTCCGCAACCAGCCGGGACGCACAACGGAAGTCGCGCCCAATACCGCAGCTAATAATGAGCTACGGATTCTGCGCGCGATTAACGAAGAGATTGTCTCCCTACTGCCGCTGGGTCTGCTGGTGCATGATCAAGAAGCGAACCGCACGGTGATGAGTAACAAAATTGCCGACCATCTGTTGCCGCATCTGAATCTGCAAAACATCACCAGCATGGCGGAACAGCATCAGGGCGTGATCCAGGCGACCGTCAATAACGAGCTGTATGAGATACGCCTGTTCCGCAGCCAGGTCGCTCCACGCACCCAGATCTTTATTATCCGCGACCAGGATCGTGAAGTGCTGGTGAACAAAAAGCTCAAACAGGCTCAGCGGTTATATGAAAAAAATCAGCAGGGCCGCGTCGCCTTTATGCAAAACATCAGCGAGACGTTGAAAGAGCCGGTCAAAACGCTGGCAGCGGAAGTTGCTCAATTGCAAACGTCTGATGCACAGCAACTGGCGAATCATGCCGATGTACTGGTCCGCATGATCGATGAAATTCAACTGGCGAACATGCTGGAAAACGACGCCTGGAAGAGTGAGCCTACCCTCTTCTCGGTTCAGGCGTTAATTGACGAAGTCGTCCCGCAAGTGCTGCCCACGATGAAGCGTAAAGGCCTGCAACTGCTCATCAACAACCATCTGAAGGCAAACGACGAACGACATGGCGATCGCAATGCACTGCGACGGATCTTACTGCTGCTGATGCAGTACGCGGTAACAACTACCCAGATTGGTAAAATCACGCTCGAGGTTGATCAGGACGAATCGGTGGCCGAGCGCCTGACGTTCCGCATTCTGGATACCGGCGAAGGCGTGACGTTAAGCGAAATTGACAACCTGCATTTCCCGTTCATCAGTGAGACGCAGAAAGACCGTTACGGTAAAGCCAATCCGCTGGCCTTTTGGTTATGCGATCAGCTGGCGCGTAAACTTGGCGGACATTTGAGCATAAAAGCGCGAGATGCGCTGGGTACACGCTATACAGTCCATGTTAAAATGACGCCGCTCGACCAGCATAAAGAAGACGAAGAGCGTCTGCTGGATGATGTCAGCGTGATGATCGACGTGACCTCTAACGAGGTGCGCAATATCGTGCTTCGCCAGTTGGAAAACTGGGGAGCGACCTGCATCACCCCGGATGAGAGACTCATAAGTCAAGAATATGATCTCTTTTTAACTGATAATCCGTCTAATCTTACTGCCTCCGGCTTGCTTTTAAGCGATGATGAGTCAGGCGTGCGGAAAATTGGCCCAGGCCAGCTTCGCGTCAACTTTAATATGAGCAACGCTATGCAGGAAGCTGTACTACAACTAATTGAAGAGCAACTGGCGCAAGAAGCGATCCCGGAATCCCCTCTGGGAGGTGATGAAAACGCCGAACTTCATGCCAGCGGTTATTACGCACTATTTGTAGACACAGTACCGGATGATGTTAAGAGGTTGTATACTGAGGCTGCAATCAGCGATTTTGCTGCGCTAGCCCAAACGGCTCACCGCCTGAAAGGCGTGTTTGCCATGCTAAATCTGGTACCCGGCAAGCAGTTATGTGAAACGCTGGAACATCTGATTCGTGAGAAAGATGCTCCAGGAATAGAAAAATACATCAGCGACATTGACACCTACGTCAAGAGCTTGCTGTAGCAAGGTAGCCTTTACATGAACAATATGAACGTAATTATTGCCGATGACCATCCGATTGTACTGTTCGGTATTCGCAAATCACTTGAGCAAATCGAGTGGGTGAATGTTGTTGGCGAATTTGAAGACTCCACAGCACTGATCAACAACCTGCCAAAATTAGATGCACACGTGTTGATTACCGATCTCTCTATGCCGGGCGATAAGTACGGCGATGGGATCACCCTGATCAAATACATCAAGCGTCATTTCCCAAGCCTGTCGATCATTGTTCTGACCATGAACAATAACCCGGCAATCCTGAGCGCGGTGCTTGATCTCGATATCGAAGGGATTGTCCTGAAACAGGGCGCGCCAACAGACCTGCCGAAAGCGCTGGCTGCGCTGCAGAAAGGCAAAAAGTTCACCCCGGAAAGCGTCTCCCGCCTGCTGGAAAAAATCAGCGCGGGCGGCTACGGTGACAAACGTCTCTCTCCGAAAGAGAGTGAAGTTCTGCGTCTGTTTGCCGAAGGTTTCCTGGTGACTGAAATCGCCAAGAAGCTGAACCGCAGTATCAAAACCATCAGCAGCCAGAAGAAATCAGCGATGATGAAACTGGGCGTTGAAAACGATATCGCACTGCTGAACTATCTCTCTTCCGTGACCCTGAGTCCGGCAGACAAAGACTGATTCTTGCAGACGTAAAAAAGCCCGGTAAGTTTCAGCGCTTACCGGGCTTTTTTATGCTCGCGTTTTCCTGACCCGCTCCGCATACACCGCCAGCGTCTGCCTGATAACGTCCAGCGTGACCGGCTTCGACAGACAACTGTCCATCCCCGACTCCAGACAGCGCTGCTTCTCTTCGGCCAAAGCGTTGGCCGTCACCCCAACTACCGGTAAAGTCAGCCCTAACTGACGTATGCGCTGTGTCAGTCGATAGCCATCCATATTCGGCATGTTTACGTCGCTCAGCACGATATCGATATGGTTTTTGCTCAGCACGTTCAGGGCATCCACGCCGTCATTGGCGGTTTTGCACTGATACCCGAGCGATCCCAGCTGATCGGCCAGCAGGCGGCGGTTAATCGGATGATCGTCAACCACCAGGATCATCATGTCATCATTGGTAGCCGCCGCTTTTTCCGGAGCCGGTAGCGCGGAAGAGAGCTCCTCATCGTCCAGCTCAATACGGTAGATCCGGGCCAGCAGCGCCGGCAGTTCATGCGGCGACGCCACGCTGTGCACCCATTCCCCCGGCCCCCTTTCCTGTGGAATACCAATGTGGCGCCGACAGAAAATCACCGCTGCCCGCCCCTGCCACGGCTGTTCCAGGGCATCGTCGGTGATCAACATGTCATCACTCGCCGGTGTCTGCCCTTCATAACGCATCACCTCAACACCGTTACGCGTCAGGCTGTTTTCGACAAACTGGCACAAAGACGCATTACGCACCGCCAACCAGCAGCGTGTTCTGGCAAGTCCATCAAGCCCTTTTTTCGCCGGATACTGCGCGCCATACAGCGGAATACGCACTGTAAACTGGCTCCCCATCCCTGGTTCAGAATCAACCGAAATGTCACCATCCATCATGCTGATCAGCTTTTCGCAAATCGCCAGTCCCAGCCCCGTTCCCTGGAAATTGCGCTGCACGCCCGTACCGACCTGGAAGAACGGATCGAATAAGCGCACCACTTCTTTTGCCGGGATCCCGACGCCGGTATCCCGCACCCGAATGCTGAGATAATCATCGTCGCGGCTGACATGCAGAACAATGCAACCAATGTCGGTGAATTTAATCGCGTTGCTCAACAGGTTAGAAATCACCTGTTGCAGGCGCATCGGATCGCCATTAAGCGAAACCGGCACATTCGGTTCGATAAAGCAGTACAGCCCGAGCTGCTTGCGCACCACCAGCGGCAGATAGTTCGCGGTAATGTGGCTCATCACCTCACGTGGCGAGAATTCACGCGGCTCAATTTTCAACTGCTCCGATTCGATTTTCGAGAAGTCGAGAATGTCACTGATGATTTTCAGCAGCAGACTGGAAGAGTTATTCATCGCCGTCACCAGGCGATCGACTCCTTTTGGCAATTCTTTGGTTTGTAGCAGATCAAGGTTACCGATAATGCCATACAGCGGCGTGCGCAGCTCGTGGCTGACGGTCGCCAGGAACATCGATTTCGACTGACTCGCCTGTTCAGCCGCCTGCGCCATCTCCTGTAACGACTCCTCCATTTTGACGCGGGCGGAAACATCCACCAGCACGCAAATCGCCACGTTTTCATTGCGATAGCGGGAATGGACGAAGCTAATCTGCAAATTGGTGTTATTGCTGGTCAGCACATCGACAAAGTTCACCTGCTGTCCACAGATGATTTGCGTCAGCCGCTGTCGATCCTCATGGGTGAGCATGTTCAGGTAGGTATGCGCCAGCTCGTTACTGAGGATGTTAATACCGTCAACGGTGCGCAGAATACAGATCCCGACCGGCGCGGACGCGACAATCTTACGGTTAAACTGCTCATGCTCTTCCAGCCGTTGGGCGTCGCTTTCCGCCGGAATAAAGATCCGTCGTTCGTACATCCGCGCGAGGGTAAACAGTGCCGCACCTACCAGCACATTCAGCAGAATGGCATTCAGAATCAGCATCCGGATCCGTTCCAGCACCAGATCGACCGGAACGGAATAGACGATGCTTAACGAAGACGGCGGCAGATTTTTCTTCAGCACCAGCTCACGAAAGCCCGGCGTATAGCCAAACCAGGAGCGTTCCTGCATCCAGCGAGGTTCCGCCTTGATGGTACTTTCCGGCCCGGTCAGCGAAATCAACGCATGCCCATTTTCATCCAGAATGGTCACGCCCATCGGCAGACTGCCCGGCGTAAAGAAGTTTTCCATTCGAATGGACTGTTCAATGCCCAACAGCGCCTGCAGGCGGTTTGCCAGATAAACCGGCGTCAGCGCGTAGAAATAGCCAATCCCTGGACGTGGTCCCTGCGCCACCCAGTAGAGATTGTTTCCGGATTCATCCTGCGGCGCGTTGCCGTACTTCATAATCCGCTCGTGCAGCGTTTTCAGCGCGTTATCGCGCTCGACGGGCATATCGCGCAGGCCGAAATTCGCCATGCAGAGATTATCGCTGCCAATGAGAAATACACGATTCAGATCGTACGCAGCGGAAAAGTTGTCACGCCAGTAGCGCATGAACCACGCCAGCGACTCCAGCGATCCGCGCCAGGCGTTGCCCATTGCCGCGCAGTCGGAATCGGCAAACAGCGGCTGAAAGGTCGGCACCTCGGTTTTATCGTCACGCGACCGCGAAGACAACACGCCGTTCTCCGCCGTCAGGCGATTCTCCGCGATGTACTTGAGCTCTTTCATCACATCCGACGTGCGCTGAATGTAGCGCTGGGCCTGATCGGAACTGAGATTAAACTCCTGGCGGATCTCTGACTCCCGCTGATGCAAGGCGTTCACAATGTAGAACACCGAAGCAAAGGCAATCAGCAGCCAAATCAACAGCGCCAACGCTCTGAACAGGTAGCGCGAGATTTTCAGGGTCGTGCGAAAGGATGCAAGGTATTTCAAAAGGGCGAAGCTCCGCCTCAGGCGATAAATGGAGTGTGGTTAAGGTAGCGGTAAATGCGCGTCGTCGCAATGCCCGCGCCTGCGTTTGCGGGAATATGATACACCGCTGAGAAACAGTTGCCGCAACCCCCGATAATTAGCGTTTGTCAGAAAATGGGTCACAGGGATGCCAGCATGCGCTTTTTGAGAGGGTTATACCCGCGACGCTTACGCAATCAGATGATCCTGATGGCGCTTCTGATGGTCATCGTGCCGACGCTGTCGATTGGTTATATCGTAGAAACCGAAGGACGGTCAGCAGTCTTATCTGAAAAAGAGAAAAAATTATCTGCCGTTATACACCTGCTCGATCAGGCGCTGGGCGATCGCTTTACCCATTTTACGGCGCTGCCGCGGGACGAACGTATTCAGGCGCTGAATGCCGAACTCGGCCCCATCACCGAGCAGATCACTCAGGCATTTCCGGGCGTCGGCGCGGGCTACTATAACAAAGCGCTGGATGCGATTGTGACCTACGCCCCTTCCGCGCTGTACCAAAATAACGTTGGCGTGACGATTGCCGCCGATCACCCCGGACGCGAAGTGATGCGCAGCAATGCCCCGGTCGTCTTTTCCGGTCGCCAGGTGCGCGGCGATATTCTTAACTCCATGATCCCCATCACCCGGGATGGCGACGTGCTGGGCTACATCTGGGCGAATGAGTTGACGGAAGATATCCAGCGTCAGGCGTGGAGGATGGACGTGCGCATCATTGCGGTGCTGGCGGCAGGTCTGCTCTGTAGCCTGCTCTTGATCGTGCTGTTTTCCCGACGCCTTGGCGCCAATATCGACATCATCACGGACGGTCTGTCGACGCTGGCGCAAAAAACGCCAGCGCAACTTCCCAATCTGCCTGGCGAACTGGGGCAAATTAGCCGCAGCGTTAACGCGCTGGCGCAAACGTTGCGTGAAACGAAAACCCTTAACGATCTGATCATTGAAAACGCCGCCGATGGGGTGATCGCAATCGACAGACAGGGCGATGTCACCACCATGAACCCTGCGGCGGAAATGATTACCGGCTATACGCTCAATGAACTGGTCGGTCGCCCCTATGCCACCCTCTTCTCCGACCCGCATTTTGCCAGTCCGGTTCTCGATACCCTGGCGCACGGGACGGAGCATCTGGCACAGGAAGTTAGCTTTCCGGCGCGCGACCGCACCATCGAACTCAGTGTCACCACCAGCCGTATTCATAACCCCAATGGTGAATTGATCGGTGCGCTGGTGATTTTTTCCGACCTGACCGCCCGCAAAGAAACGCAGCGTCGCCTGGCGCAAACCGAGAGACTTGCCACTTTGGGTGAACTGATGGCCGGGGTGGCGCATGAGGTACGTAATCCGCTCACCGCCATCCGGGGGTATGTGCAGATCATCCGTCAACAAACCAGCCTGCCTGTGCATCAGGAATATCTGTCCGTGGTACTAAAAGAAATTGATTCCATCAACAAAGTCATTCAGCAGTTGCTGGATTTCTCCCGGCCGCGACAAAGCCAGTGGCAGCAAGTGCTGCTCAATTCGCTGATCGAAGAGACGCTGATTCTGGTGCAAACCTCCGGCGTTCAGGCACGGATCACGTTCAACTTTGAACAGGATACGGGGCTGCCTGCCATCGTTGCCGATCGTGAACTGTTAAAACAGGTGATCCTCAATCTTTTGATTAATGCCGTGCAGGCCATCAACGCACGCGGTGAAATCCGCATTCGCACCTGGCAATATTCAGCCACCCAACAAGCCGTGGCGATTGAAGATAACGGCGGTGGGATTGATATCGCGCTACAGAAAAAGATTTTTGACCCCTTTTTCACCACCAAAGCCTCAGGAACAGGGCTTGGACTCGCGCTCAGCCAGCGCATTATCAATGCTCATCAGGGTGATATTCACGTCGCCAGCATGCCCGGATGTGGCGCGACGTTTACCCTTATTTTACCGATTAACCCGCAGGGAAACTTGTCAGTATGAAAACCCGCTACCGTATCCTCAGTGTGGATGACGAAGATAACGTTCGTCGCATGCTCACCACCGCCTTTTCGCTACAGGGGCATGAAACGCACTGTGCCAGCAACGGGGAGGAAGCGTTGCAGCGCTTTGCCGACGCTCCACCGGATGTGGTGCTGATGGATATCCGCATGCCGGAAATGAACGGGATCGACGCCCTGAAAGTCATGCGCACTCAGCAGCCGCGTATCCCCGTGATCCTGATGACCGCTTACGCCGAAGTCGAAACCGCCGTCGAAGCGTTACGCAGCGGGGCGTTTGATTACGTGATCAAACCTTTCGATCTCGATGAACTGAATTTACTGATCCAACGCGCCCTGCAACTGCAGGCGATGAAACAGGAGATCCGCAGCCTGCATCAGGCGCTGAGCACCAGCTGGCAGTGGGGACATATCCTGACCAACAGTCCGCGGATGATGGATATCTGCAAAGATACGGCGAAAATTGCCCTGTCGCAGGCCAACGTTCTGATCAGTGGTGAAAGCGGTACCGGCAAGGAGTTGATTGCGCGCGCTATTCACTACAATTCGCGCCGGGCAAACGGTCCGTTTATCAAAATCAACTGCGCCGCGTTGCCGGAGTCGCTGCTGGAAAGCGAGTTGTTCGGTCATGAAAAAGGGGCCTTCACCGGCGCACAAACTCAGCGTCAGGGACTGTTTGAACGCGCTCATCAGGGAACGCTGCTACTCGATGAAATTGGTGAAATGCCGCTGGTGCTCCAGGCTAAATTACTGCGCATTCTGCAGGAACGGGAATTCGAACGCGTGGGCGGACACCAGACGATTCAGGTGGATATCCGCATCGTCGCTGCCACCAACCGCGATCTCCATGCGATGGTGAAAGAAGGCGCTTTCCGTGAAGACCTGTTCTATCGTCTGAATGTGATTCATCTGCAACTTCCCCCGCTGCGCGAACGACGGGAAGACATTGCGCTGCTGGCTAACCACTTCCTGCAGAAATTCAGTTCGGAAAATCAGCGCGACATTATTGAGATCGATCCGGCGGCCATGTCAATGCTTACCACCTGGCCCTGGCCCGGAAACATCCGCGAACTTTCAAACGTCATTGAGCGGGCGGTGGTGATGAATACCGGCGCCGTCATTTTTGCAGAAGATCTGCCTGCCCCGCTCCGCCAGCCGGTGGGTGGTGGCAGCGAGATAAAGGCCACACAGCCCGGTGAACGCAATCTGAAAGAAGAGATTAAACGCGAAGAGAAGCGGATCATTATCGAGGTACTTGAACAGCATGAAGGAAACCGCACCCGCGCCGCCCTGATGTTAGGCATCAGTCGACGTGCCCTGATGTATAAATTGCAGGAATACGGTATCGATACGGCAGGCTTGTAGAACCAGAATCTGCTATGCAGAATTTTGCACAGTGCGCAAAATTCTGCATAGCATCCGCACTAAGATCACACAACACCCCCATGAATATTTAATTATATTCAACAGGTTAACTAATATCCCTGTCCGTTAGCCATTCTGGCATCCCGCTTGCTATTCCCTTTGTGTACCCAAAATGGAGTATGCAAAAGGGAAACATAATGAAAACAAAACTGATTACCTTACAGAACGCTGCCGGATTCTTTCGTGACGGCATGACCATCATGGTTGGTGGTTTTATGGGGGTCGGGACCCCGCCCCGCCTTGTCGAAGCCTTACTTGAATCCGGCGTCAGAGACCTGACACTGATCGCCAACGATACCGCCTTTGTCGATACCGGCATCGGCCCGCTGATCGTCAATGGCCGGGTGAACAAAGTCATTGCGTCCCATATCGGCACTAACCCGGAAACCGGGCGTCGGATGATTGCCAAAGAGATGGACGTTCTGCTGGTGCCGCAGGGTACGCTGATTGAACAGATCCGCTGCGGCGGTGCTGGACTCGGCGGCTTCCTGACCCCAACCGGCGTCGGCACGATTGTGGAAGATGGCAAACAAACCCTGACGCTTGACGGCAAAACCTGGCTACTGGAGCGACCGTTGCGTGCCGACCTGGCACTCATCCGCGCGCACCGTGCCGACCCACTCGGCAACCTGACCTACCAACTCAGCGCCCGCAACTTCAACCCGCTTATTGCCCTCGCCGCCGATATCACCCTGGTGGAACCTGACGAACTCGTTGAGACAGGCGATCTGTTGCCTGACCAGATAGTCACCCCCGGCGCCGTTATCGACCATATCGTCATGCCACAGGAGAGCAAATAATGGATGCTAAACAACGTATTGCGCGCCGTGTGGCGCAAGAACTTCGCGATGGTGATGTTGTGAATTTAGGCATTGGCCTGCCGACGATGGTCGCCAACTATCTGCCGGATGACATTCATATCACCCTGCAATCAGAGAACGGATTTCTCGGACTGGGACCGGTCACCACCGCGCATCCCGATCTGGTGAACGCCGGTGGTCAACCCTGCGGAATATTACCGGGGGCGGCGATGTTCGATAGCGCGATGTCATTCGCACTGATTCGTGGCGGCCACGTCGATGCCTGCGTACTGGGCGGATTGCAGGTTGATGAACAGGCTAACCTCGCGAACTGGGTCGTGCCCGGCAAAATGGTCCCTGGGATGGGCGGCGCGATGGATCTGGTAACCGGAGCGCGCAAAGTGATTATCGCGATGGAACACTGCGCGAAAGACGGCTCAGCGAAAATCCTTCGTCACTGCACCATGCCACTGACGGCCCAGCATGCGGTGCATATGCTGGTTACCGAACTCGCCGTGTTCCGCTTTATCGACGGCAAAATGTGGCTGACGGAAATCGTCGACGGATGCGACCTCGATACTCTGCGAGCAAAAACAGAAGCGCAGTTTGACATTGCCGCCGATCTGGTCGTTCAGCGAGGTGAAGCATGATCGGCCGTATCTCGCGTTTCATGACGCGCTTCGTCAGTCGCTGGCTGCCCGATCCCCTGATTTTCGCCATGCTGCTGACGCTGTTGACGTTCGGCATCGCGCTGTGGCTGACGCCGCAAACGCCGATCAGTATGGTGCGTTTCTGGGGGGATGGCTTCTGGAATCTGCTGGCCTTCGGGATGCAGATGGCGTTGATCATCGTGACAGGTCACGCGCTGGCCAGTTCCGGTCCGGTGAAAAACCTGCTGCGTACTGCCGCGTCTGCCGCAAAAACGCCCGCGCAGGGCGTAATGCTGGTGACCTTCTTTGGCTCCGTCGCTTGCGTCATTAACTGGGGCTTCGGTCTGGTAGTGGGAGCGATGTTTGCCCGTGAAGTTGCCCGTCGCGTGCCGGGATCCGATTATCCGCTGCTGATTGCCTGCGCTTATATCGGTTTTCTGACCTGGGGCGGCGGCTTCTCAGGCTCGATGCCCCTGCTGGCGGCAACGCCGGGTAACCCGGTGGAACACATTGCGGGCTTGATTCCGGTCAGCGACACCCTGTTTACCGGTTTCAACATCTTCATCACTCTCGGTCTGATTGTGGTCATGCCGTTTATCACCCGCATGATGACGCCAAAACCGTCGGATGTTGTCAGCGTCGATCCGAAACTGTTGATGGAAGAGCCTGATTTCCAGAAGACCTTGCCAGCAGATGCACCTCCGTCCGAAAAACTGGAAGAGAGCCGAATCCTGGCGCTGATCATTGGGGCATTAGGCATCGCTTATCTCGGGATCTACTTCGCCGAGAAAGGGTTCAACATCACCATCAACACCGTCAATCTGATGTTTATGATTGCCGGTCTGCTGCTGCACAAAACGCCGATGGCCTATATGCGCGCCATTAGTGCCGCTGCGCGCAGCACCGCCGGTATCCTGGTGCAGTTCCCGTTCTATGCCGGTATCCAGTTGATGATGGAGCACTCCGGTCTCGGAGGACTCATCACCGAGTTCTTCATCAACGTCGCCAATAAAGACACCTTCCCGGTCATGACCTTCTTCAGCTCTGCGCTGATCAACTTTGCCGTGCCGTCAGGTGGTGGTCACTGGGTTATTCAGGGACCGTTCGTCATGCCAGCCGCGCAAGCGCTAGGGGCCGATCTGGGTAAATCCGTGATGGCGATTGCCTACGGCGAGCAGTGGATGAACATGGCGCAACCCTTCTGGGCGCTTCCCGCACTGGCCATCGCCGGGTTGGGGGTTCGCGACATCATGGGGTACTGCATCACCGCCCTGCTTTTCTCCGGTGTCATTTTTGTTGTCGGTCTGACCTTTTTCTGACGGCAGCGACTCACTTTTAAGGAACAGAAGATGAAAAATTGTGTCATCGTCAGCGCAGTACGTACCGCCATCGGCAGCTTCAACGGCGCGCTGGCCACCACCAGTGCCATCGAACTTGGCGCGACTGTGATTAGCGCCGCGCTGGAACGCGCGCAACTCGACCCGCAACGAGTGGATGAAGTGATCATGGGCAACGTGTTGCAGGCCGGTCTGGGACAAAACCCGGCGCGCCAGGCGCTGTTAAAAAGCGGCCTTAGCGAAACCGTCTGCGGGTTTACCGTCAACAAAGTCTGCGGTTCAGGGCTCAAAAGCGTCGCACTGGCCGCCCAGGCAATTCAGGCCGGTCAGGCACAGGCGCTGGTTGCTGGCGGCATGGAAAACATGAGTCTCGCCCCCTATCTGCTGGATGCGAAAGCCCGCTGGGGTTATCGCCTCGGCGACGGCCAGTTATCGGATGTGATTCTGCGTGACGGTCTGCTCTGTGCCACCCATGGTTATCACATGGGAATCACCGCCGAAAACGTCGCCCGTGAATACGGTATCAGCCGCGACATGCAGGATGAGCTCGCACTGCTCTCCCAGCAAAAAGCGGTCGCCGCCATCCATTCTGGCGCCTTTGAGGCCGAAATTGTGCCGGTCAGCGTCACGTCGCGTAAAAAAACCATTGTCTTTGACCGCGACGAATTCCCCAAGGCTGACTCAACAGCAGAAGGTCTTGCGGCACTGCGTCCGGCGTTTGATAAGGCCGGCACCGTCACCGCTGGCAACGCCTCTGGGATCAACGACGGCGCGGCCGCGCTGGTGGTCATGGAAGAATCTGCCGCACTGGCGGCAGGACTGAAACCGCTGGCACGCATTAAGACATATGCCAGCGGCGGCGTCGCGCCAGCGCTGATGGGGATGGGGCCGGTACCCGCCACGCAGAAAGCCCTGAAACAATGCGGATTGCAGCTTTCCGATATCGATCTGATTGAAGCCAATGAGGCGTTTGCCGCGCAGTTCCTTGCCGTCGGCAAGACGCTGGGCTTCGACCCACAAAAGGTGAACGTGAACGGTGGCGCGATTGCGCTTGGGCATCCGATCGGTGCCAGCGGCGCGCGGATCCTGGTGACATTGCTGCATGCGCTTTCCGCCAGGGATAAGACGCTGGGTCTGGCAACGCTGTGCATCGGCGGCGGTCAGGGTATTGCAATGATTGTGGAAAGGATGAATTAATCCCTGGGGTCCACTGGTTAGACACTAAATCCTTCGAGTCGCAGGACAACATGCAGCAGGCATTTTGGACAACGCTTGCGCTGGCTTAAAGGGACGAGGCTCATGGACGAGCCGGATCGCTCCGTCGCCAACACAGAGGCTGCTTGAAGGATAAAGTGTATCTGTCATAATAAACAAAACCGAGGGACCTCAATGAACATTATCGAACAACTTCAGTTACTGGTAAAAACAGGTACGCACGCTGAGCAAACAATTAGCCGTTACATTCTGGCTACATTATCGGGCGCGGAAAAACTGACGTCGACGGCAATTTCAAAAAAGACACAAACCAGCCAACCCTCCATTGTTCGCTTTGCGCAATCTCTCGGTTATACCGGCTTTACTTCATTTAAATATGATTTAATTAAGTGTCTGCGCAGCGAACCTGAGGCACTGCTTCCGGCCCAGGCAACGAAAAACAATGTTATTCTTGGCGAGTTTATTAATAATAATAACCCTGCGGCCCTTAATACTTTCTTTGAAATTATTAATTCCAGCCGTAACCTCTATTTCTGTCATCCGCGAGAACTGAGTTCATTACTCAGCAATATCATTCAGGATTATAGTGATATTGGCAAAGTCTGCATTCCCGTAGAGTACCAGAATGCCCATTCATTGCTGACAAACACCTTGACGGATTGTGATTCCGTGATCCTGCTTCCTGGACTCAAAGATGAGCCGGATAATCAACTCATTACCTTGATTCGTGAGCATGAGGCCGCCTCACTGGCAGTCGCCTGCCATCAGAGCGGCGCGACGCTTGCCGATGTAACCTTATATACGCCTCAGTCCAGCGTCAGCCCCCTCAGTTTCGCCGCACTGAAAATGTCTTTACACACGCTTTTTTTCCACGCGCTGCAATATTGCTATCTGAATATGAATAATGAAAAGGCGCCTCATAAACGATGATCATCGACCGGGTTGAGGGGGAATAACGAACCCTGCCTTAATCAAAGAAATTAAAGCCAGAAAAGCGGTTTATGAGGCGTAAACCATCGATGATTTATAACTGCACAATACGTCCTGTCGATAACGAATGATGCACGGCTTCACATATTAACGTCGCCTGCAACCCATCATCAGCGGTTGCCAGATAAGGGGTATCAAATAATATGTGCTCAACAAAATCATGTATTGGCTGAATCCCATAGCCACTGGCTTTATTATTAACGTAATTAATAAAATTATAATTTGGCGTTGCACTGCGCTGAGGGGTGAACATTTCATATCCCCGCAACTGCGCGTCGGCGCGATAATAGTTATTCTCGGTAATAACAAAACTACGACCATCGTTTGCTTTGGGGAATGAAGGTGGTAAGCACCACCCCACTTCAACGGTCCATTGCGCGCCATTATCAAAGGTGACAAACGACTGAATGGTATCCCAGGAATCAACGCCTTCCGCCACCAGCTTCTTCTTCTGCCCTATCGCATAGACGCTCACCGCATTGGCACCGTTCATATAATATCTAATCAAATCAAAACAATGCGTTCCGAGAAAATGAACGGGAGAACTCTCATTCGCCCATGACAGCCAGTTTTTCGGCACGTCGATAATATCGTCCATGCTCATATAGCCACGCAGGACCTGACCGGTTTCGGGTTTCAACAGCTCATGGTGAATATGCTGTGCCATCCCGTCCCAACGCTTGTGGTAATCAACGCCAATCTTCACTCCTTGTTGCTGCGCACAGCGGATGATTTCCCGACATTCCGCTGACGTTGTCGCCATCGGTTTCTCAATCAGCACATGTTTGCCCGCCCTGATGGCTTCAATCGTGGCATCAAAGTGGAACGGATCCGGCGTCGCGATTGATATCAGATCAACGTCCGTCGCGGCAAACAACTCTGCCAGCGAGGCATAACCAGGCACCTGAAACTCCGCCGCAACGTTGGCGCGGATGTCCGGATTGATCTCGCAAAACCCCACCAGGTTCACCCACGGATTATAGTGATACGCATTGATATGATGTTTGCCATAAATACCGGCCCCCACCACCGCGGCATTGATTTTGTTCATTACACATTTCCTCAGTTAAACAAGCCAAACGAAAACAGATAACCGATGGCCACCGCCAGAGGCGCGGTAATCATCCGTGACAGCAAGAAAGAGGGCACGCCAAGACGAATGGTCTTCTCTTTCGCCTCCTGCATGGAAAGCCCAACGGGAATGAAATCGGCACCGACCTGGACGTTAATCGCGAACAGCGCCGGCAACGCCATCAGCGGTGAAACCACCCCGCTACCGATTAGCGTTCCTACCAGCACACCAACGACCTGCGCAATCGCCGCGCCAGGAGCCAGAATGGGAGAGATGAAGGGCAGACCACAAATAATCGCAATCACAAACAGACCGGTTAACGATCCGGCAAGCGGCGACAGCGCATTCCCGGTCCACTGACCAATCGCGGTCTCCTGAACCAGAGCGATCAGAACCGAGATAAAGGCCATAAAAGGGATCACGTTTTTAATACACAGCTCGACCGATTCACGCGCCGAGGAGTAGAGCAGGCTGACAAAGTTACCGATTCCCGTCGCAAAACGCGTCATCAACTCCAGCGCGGTGTTGGTCACGGAACCTCGTGGTTTTGCCTCCACGCGTTCGTGAGCCACGGCACAGGCATGGTCTGCCGGGAGAGGCTCACTGAGCTCAACGTTTTCCTCCCCGGTTACCGGTTGATTAATGGTTTCAATCAGCGAAAGCGATTCAAGACTGACATCAGAGATGTAAATATCTTCGGTGATATATTTCGCCAGCGGCCCCATCGCACCGGTAGGGAGTACGTTGATTGTCTTGATTCTTTTCTGCGGATAAATGCCGCAGCGCAGTGAACCGCCACAGTTGATAACCACACATAGGATTTTCTTATCATCCGGCATGGCGTCAAAGCCGTTAACCACGGTCATTTCCAGCATTTCACCCAGTTTTTTCGCGACCGGATCAATGGTTTTGCCGGTAAGCGACAGGATGACCATGCGGGTATCGCGAGATAAATACATGTCATCGCCAATCCCTGAATGACCTTTTTTAATCAGTACGGTTTTCATTGGTTTTCCTCATTATTGTCAATGGGCCAATCAATTCATTTACGGATGGAGAACAATGACTGTTAACGTGTAATGAACCATAGGCTATTGGCTTTTCAGCCCCGTCAAATACCACTGTCACATGACCTAACTCGCATAAATTTTGCCATGCGGCCTCTCCCCAGCAGGTTATATTCCAGGTCTGATTATTAATCTGCAGAACATAATCCATTGTTTTTTGTAATGGGGTAACATCACAAACAATATTCTTAATGACCAGGACATAATCGAGATAATCTTCCGGAGCATGGTCATTAAAGGTAATCAACATGCCATTAAGCAGTCCCTCTTCCACTTTTCTTCCAGCTTTTACGACGTCAGCCGAAAATAGTACTTTCATTGTTTTCCCTTATTCCTGATTAAGTTCGCGTTTCTCCAGCCGGGTGAAGATATATTCCGTCAGAAAACCACGGATAAAACCGAGTAGAATACCCGCAGCGATATAGCGTAATGCCAGGTCGGCAACCGGTAGATCGAGTCGCGTCAGGCCAGCGGCGACGCCCAGCCAGATAAAGAGTTCAGATGGCACAATGTGTGGGAACAGAGAGGTCAGCGGGTGTACGGTGCTGCCCAGCGCATCCTGATAAGCGGGTTTACAACGTTCGGGCAGAAATTTACCCATCGTCAGCGCACCCGGACTGCTAAGAAAGAACCAGGCAAAACTCGGCAAAATTCCATAGGTTAATATTTTTGACTTCCCCATCAGGGTGGCGACTTTTTCCATTCGCTGTTGGCCAATTAATTTCATAATAAAATTAACGGTCAAAATTAAGGTTATCAGCATCGGAATGGTACTGACGATCATCCCGGAGAATATCTTACCTGCGCTCTGGAAAAGATGGATAAAACCTTCTGCTATTTCAACTATCATAGTTAACTCCCAACGTGTAGGTATAAGTATATTCATCCGTCAGAAGTGTATTGACAGATGAAGGCAGCCAACGCTTTTGTCTTTAAGAATTCAGATAATATTATTTAATAATTTTTCAGTTCTCCTGCCAGTAAGGGCTCGTAAATATCGCGGTTTGGTAACAGGAAAGTTAACGGTAAATGGCTGAACAAACAGTGAGCACCTTCACAGAGTTATAATTATTCATTTAATTTTGTATTTTTATACATGAAAAGCAAAATCACCGGACAGGACATTTTGACAAAGGGAAATGGTGAATTCAGGACGTAAAAAAGGGAGGCAGCGCCTCCCTTTTGTGCAGTCGTTAAACTCGCCGATTACTCGTCAGCGTCATCGGCGACATCGTCGTCGGTTTCCGCTTCCGGGGCGATATCATCGTCCCCTTCCGCCGCGCTACCGTCGATGGAGTCGAGTTCTTCGTCATCCACCGGCTCAGCCACACGCTGCAGACCCACCACGTTTTCATCTTCCGCTGTACGGATGAGGATCACGCCCTGAGTATTACGCCCTACCACGCTGATTTCCGACACGCGAGTACGCACCAGCGTACCGGCATCGGTAATCATCATGATCTGGTCGCAATCATCAACCTGCACCGCACCAACAACAGAACCGTTGCGCTCGGTCACTTTGATAGAGATAACGCCCTGCGTCGCACGGGACTTGGTCGGATACTCTTCCGCCGCCGTACGCTTACCGTAACCATTTTGCGTCACGGTCAGGATCGCGCCTTCACCACGTGGAATAATCAGGGAGACGACTTTGTCTTCGCCCGCCAGCTTGATGCCTCGTACGCCAGTCGCAGTACGGCCCATCGCACGGACGGCGTCCTCTTTAAAGCGCACCACTTTGCCCGCGGCCGAGAACAGCATGACTTCGTCAGAACCGGAGGTCAGATCCACACCAATCAGTTCGTCGCCATCGTTCAGGTTCACCGCAATGATACCGGCAGAACGCGGGCGGCTGAATTCGGTCAGCGCGGTTTTCTTCACCGTACCGCTGGCAGTCGCCATAAAGACGTTCACGCCCTCTTCGTACTCACGAACCGGCAGGATAGCGGTAATACGTTCGTCGGCTTCCAGCGGCAGCAGGTTGACGATCGGACGGCCACGCGCACCACGGCTCGCTTCTGGCAGTTGATAAACCTTCATCCAGTACAGACGGCCCCGGCTGGAGAAGCAGAGGATCGTGTCATGGGTGTTGGCCACCAGCAGACGGTCAATAAAGTCTTCTTCTTTAATACGTGCAGCCGATTTGCCTTTCCCACCACGACGTTGTGCTTCGTAGTCGGTCAGCGGCTGATACTTCACGTAGCCCTGGTGAGACAGGGTCACAACCACATCTTCCTGGTTGATCAGATCTTCGATATTGATATCAGCGCTATTCGCGGTGATTTCGGTACGACGCTCATCGCCAAACTGATCGCGGATCAGCTCCAGCTCTTCGCGAATCACTTCCATCAGGCGATCGGCGCTGCCCAGAATGTGCAGCAGTTCCGCGATCTGTTCCAGCAGCTCTTTGTATTCATCGAGCAGTTTTTCATGCTCAAGGCCGGTCAGTTTCTGCAGACGCAGATCCAGAATCGCCTGGGCCTGCTGTTCTGTCAGGTAGTACTGACCGTCACGCACGCCGAATTCTGGCTCCAGCCATTCCGGACGCGCAGCGTCGTCACCGGCACGTTCCAGCATCGCAGCCACGTTGCCCAGATCCCACGGACGTGCGATCAATGCGGCTTTCGCTTCCGACGGGGTCGGCGCACGACGAATCAGCTCAATGATCGGGTCGATGTTCGCCAGCGCAATCGCCAGTGCTTCAAGGATATGCGCACGATCGCGGGCTTTACGCAGTTCGAAAATGGTACGGCGGGTCACCACTTCACGGCGGTGGCGCACAAACGCTGAAATGATGTCTTTCAGGTTCATGATCTTCGGCTGACCATGGTGCAGTGCCACCATGTTGATACCGAAAGAGACCTGCAGTTGAGTCTGGGAGTAGAGGTTGTTCAGTACCACTTCCCCGACCGCGTCGCGCTTAACTTCAATCACGATGCGCATACCGTCTTTGTCAGACTCATCACGCAGCGCGCTGAT